>JAQVDB010000034.1 GCA_028698525.1 Clostridia bacterium | reverse complement strand
TGCATAAGCTCTATCTCATAGTTGTTTATAATATCATTCAGCCTTGCCTTGTCCTGTTCATCTACCAAAGAAATAGTTTGCTTTTTAATTGTATTTCCTTGCCTATATTCTACATCTACAAATTTTTTCCCGTATTGAAGCTTTAAATTCCTAGGGGAATCTATCAATTTCAGATGTCCATCAATAATAAATCCTACTCTATCGCATAGTTCTTCTGCTATAAACATATTGTGGGTGGTCAAAAATATAGTCGTGCCCTGTTGATTCTTTTGCTTTATTATAGCTTTGATCTGATTTGCAATAGCCGGGTCTAATCCGGTAGTAGGTTCATCCAAAAACCAAAGTTCCGGATTATTCAACATACTCCTTACAAAAGTGAGTCTATGTTTCATTCCTTTGGAAAAAGTTGAGGCTTTCTTATCAGCTACATGAGATAATCCCACCATCTCCAATAACTTATTAGGATCCATAGTTTTTACATCGAACAATCTCCTGTAAAAATCCAAATTTTCCAAAGCAGTCAGCTTTCCATACACATTTGACTGTTCAAAGGACACTCCTATCTTATTGAACATATCTCTGGATGGATCCTTCATGTCATACCCTACTACTTCAGCTATGCCTTTCTGCATGGGCAATAACCCAGTCAATATGCCCTGAGTAGTAGACTTTCCAGCACCAGACGGTCCTAAAAAACCGAAAATCTCGCCTTTATCCACTTCAAAACTAACATCCTTCACCGCATATATGTCATCCTTTGAATAAGAATAATATAGATTTTCCACCCTTATCATTTCTTTCCCCCCTCATTGGCTATGCCGTGCTGTATAATATCTATAAATTTCTCTACTATCTCCATCATATCTTGGCTATACTCTCTGATATCTCTTTGTTTTAAATAATAATCAACTACTGAAATATTCAAGATTGTCAACAAATATGCAACCATATTTAAATCCAGATGTTGTCTGATCTCCCCTCTATCTACTGCCTTTTTTAAAAGCTGTTTAAATACCTCATCAGACTTTTTTCTATTGTCTCTCATTATTTCATCATAGATAGGGTTAGACGGATCTGCTATCAGCTTATTGCCAATTTCTAAAAGCTGTGGATTTTCCTTGGCAAAATTCAACCCGGATACATACATCTCTCGAATCAATGTAAAGATATCTTGTTCAAATGGATTGGCCAATATAGGAGACATATATTTTAGCTTTTTATCTGCAATGATCCCGATAATATGCTTATATAAGTCCTTCTTGTCTTGAAAATATTGATAAAAACTTCCCTTTGATATTTCACTGTTTTCTACAATCCTATTTATACTGGATGCATCAAAACTATATTCGCTAAATTCTTTTATTGCCGCATTTTCTATCCTCTCTCGCTTTTCTTCAGGTAAATTTAGAAAAGTATCCTTGGGCAAATTCATACCTCCTTTATGACCTTTAGGTCATGTGACTTATTAGTCATATAGTACCATGATTTATTTTAACCGTCAATCAAAATAATCATAAATAATAGAATATCCCCAAGCCAAAGCGTATAAAAATATGCTCCTCCTTGTAACAAACAGTTTTTATCTTTTCTACTATCTACCACAAGGGGAGCATATCAGTTTGATGCCATAAAGAATATTTAATTATTTTCACTGTATAATTGACAGGGGGCGATCCATATCAAATATGGTGCTTTTTATAATTTTTATATTATCTAATAAGGAAATCTGATAACCTTACCTTTTTGTTTCGGGGTTTTACTTAGCATAATTTGAATGTCCGGTTTTCCTTTATCTAAATTATCGCTGGCCAAAACTCCGTATAGTTTTTCTCCTGCATCCATCATGGAAGACAGCATTGTGTTATCTGTTCTTGGCACATACCCCAATACATAGCCGTCCTCGGTGGTTACAAGTATAGCTTTTTCATCATATTTGTTTTCCGGCTCACGCATGAGATAAAGTATATCTCCGACCTCTAACTGTCCTTCCACTACCATAAGGTCCCGAAAAAAGGTCCCAGCAATATTTGTACTGATCAAACATATATCAAAAGGGGATGGTGTTACTTTTATCTCTGAAACATCTACATAGCGCTGCTCTTTTTTCTGACCATAATTTTTCCTTCCCATCAAGCGCAATAATCGCTTTCTAATATTTTTAACCGGCTCTATTCTATAGGCATGTTCCAATGCTGGAAGTACATTTTCACTCCATTGCAGTTTGAACACACGTAAAGCCTGTATCGCCTCAATTCGCACATCAGGGAAACGACAGGTTAAACAACGGATAAAAAAGCCCTCTTTATTAAACTTTCCTCTCCTCATGGCTTTAAGCAAATAAACAAGCCAAATATCCGGTTTGTTTTCCGGGGTTATATTATCTTCCAATATTTCTTGGGGATCTTCACGTAACACCTCTTCAGGCAATACATGCTGAAGGTAATCAAAAATATCTGTCAGATAATATTCTGGATATTCGATTAATACGTATTTTAATATATCCATGTCAAATAAATCTCTCTGCAACAACGGAGCAAATTCTTTGAAATGGGGTACTATTTCTAATATTTCCAACACTGAAATAATAAGGCTGGTATGCTCTTTAGGCATACTTAATTCACATAATACTACATTTTCCCACTTGGGCTGTTTGATTATATCATCACAAGCATTTCTTATTAAATTTTCTTTGTTGCTGGACCAACCATTTTCCTTTTTTATATCCACATCCTGCTGTTCCCAATGAGGTACCATGCTCTTTTTAATCATCACAATTGCTGCTAAGTCAATAAATGACTTAGCATATTTGTCAGCAACCTTGATATATTTTTCCACCATCATCAAGCTCTGACTGAATTCTTTTATATTTATGTCTTCTGATGCATAGGCCAATAGATATGATAGATTATAAAAAGTTTCTTCTGTGAGCGATAAACTCCGATAAAATGCCGCCATGTCCGGTTTTTCAATACACATAATAGCCGATAAGTTGGGGGCTATCTGATTTATTGCCCCTTGTTCAAACATCCATTTCCTCTGATTTGCACGAACAGGCTCAAGGATATAAAGAGAAACCAATTTACCGTAACCGCATGTGTTCTGGGCTAGTTCATACACAAATTGATTCTGACGCACGAAATTTTTGGATGCTTCTAAAGCATAAAGTGTGAAAGCACTATGAAACCCAAGTGTCTTTAATATTTGCCTTACAAAGTCATTCTCAAAAAAACCAAGGATAATCATTCCAAGCTTTACTTGCTCTGTTAGTTTGCTTTGTGTGGCTAGTTTTATCCCAAAAGAGTACAGTTGTTTTTCATCCACCAACTCTTCAGCAAGATAAAGATCTATACGCTTGCTAAGTGCTTCCAAATATAAAAAAATCGGTTTTTTATAGAGTATTTGGGCCAGCTCTTTTGTTGCATTATTTTTTTCTATACAAATTAATATATGTTCCATCAATTCCATGGCCAGCTTTTCTTTGAGGGAGATTGACAACTTGTCTTCCCACAACACATAAAGCACATCACTTCGACCTGCAGTGTATGGATCCTGAAAAGAATATGGTAGTCCCGGATATTTAATTGACATACGGTTTATAAATTTATAAATAGCTTCTTCAGCCATGGCAGTGCTCTCCTTCTATATCGACTATTTTTAAATAATAATTATCAAAATCGATATATAAAATTCAATATCAATTATATAGTAATTACCATATTCTTTCAACGAACCTGTAGAAAAATTGAGAAAATTATAATATCAATTTTTTAAAAATTTCTATTCAGACTATCTATTCATTTCTCCAAACAAACCCATCAATATTTCCTCCTATTTTTTTAATATATTTTCTAATCTATATGTGATGTAGATCGATGCTTTATATAGAAAAACAAGGAACTTTTGCACGAAATTCATATTTAAATGATAGATTCATGCATAAGTTCCTTTTCCTATTTAGATCTTAATAATATTTTTTCTTATACTACATTAAATCAAATTTCATATAATATTGCAGAAAATAAAAACAAAATGTGCCCTCATAAACCCAGTGCATTTCAAACTGTTGTGACAAAAAGGTCATACATAAAATCATATTTTGAAACTACTAAAAATTAAAAACCTCCTGCTCCACCCCCACCGGCGCCTCCACCTCCGCCACCGGAAAAGCCGCCTCCCGAATATGAACCGCCTGCTATATCTTCAAATGAATTGTTCATGCTCCTTTCAAATGCATTATCTTTATTATTCACATATAGAAGATACCAAAATATCCAACTATTATTCGAATAGGCTTGATTATATTGATTTTTTTTATCAAAATTAAAGTCATCTACTTTTGTCTCTACACCTAGACCTAATGCATAGATCAAGGATACGTCTACAGAATTCTCGATAAAACCCTCTATAGATAGATGTTTGTCGTGTTTTAACATATCTTTCTTAAAATGCACCCACTTCTTGTATTGCCAATATCCATAATCTGAACGTCTACAGAATAAAGTCATGCTGTAAATAAACAGCAGTATAGAGATAATTAAACTGCCTATACCAAACAAACTGCTGTAAACCAGTGTAAATATACTTAGTATGAATAATACAAGGGAAAGTATTAGGAAAAATACTCCGAATTTTGTTTTGCTCTTATCATAATATCCTTTTTGAACGGCATCTTCTCTTATCTTGCCTTTCCATTGAGCATAGAGATCAATAAATTTTGTGCTGTTGTGTTTCCCGAATTGTTCTATATCATTAGTACTGACAGATTGCCCGTTTCCCATCTCATCGATCAACCAGTTAATAAAGTGTTTTTCATGATTTAATAGGGAATCATCCTGTTCTTTTACCCGGGTAATAATGTATTCTTGATCGTCAGTGTCTTGCCCTTTTTTATATTCTCCTTTGCTTATCTTCATATACCCTTTCCTGAACAGGTCTAGGATGGTTGCAAATATAGTATTAGTGCTAATAATGTTGCCTGTTAAATAGCAGGCTACAGCAGGGGTGCAGTCCTCCGGGATACCAATGTATTCCATGCTGTGATAAATATCTTTCTGCCTTCGGAACAGAACGAGAAATAGAACAAATAATACGAGTCCAACCCCTGCACCCACAATAGAAATTTGTTCTAATATCTCTCCAATAGCTTGCTTCCTTTCTCTGTCCTCTATCAATTTTTTTTGATAAGCATCTTCTTCCTCCAATATATTAGAATAATTATCTACGTTCCGAATATTGTTGGATAATGGGATACATTCCTTTGGAAAGAGTACCCGTCCTTCGATAAAAGTATCTGGAGGCACATCATCCACATGCAAAATATAAGTAGCATCGTTTTGCATGTGGATTTCACCATTTAATGGCCCGTGGGCAAATATCTTTACCTCATTGCTTGCATCAATTTGAGGCAGCTTAATATTTACTGTAAAACTTCCTATCGATGTTTGATTTTCATCTCCTAAAAATTTATAGTATAATTCTCCTATATCATTATATTTTATGGCTACATTTTTTACTATATAGCCTATCCTAAAGGTCTTTTGCTGGTCTTTGGAAGGAGAAAATACCTGAATCGATATTTTATCAGTATCTTCTTTTATCACAAATACACCTGAGTCTCCCTTTTTTGCATCCTCCACCTGAACATATTCTTTTGAAGAATCGGTTAGCACTTCTTCCACACGGATATCGGACACGCCCGAAGTTTTGTCCAATACGATCTCCCTGAATACCCCATTGAAATCATCATTGAATTCAAAGGTAATATCTTCTACTATCTTCAGGTCTCCGGTTTCAACAACATGTGCATTAACTACCCATTCAGGAATGATTAAATCATCTCCCGCCTTCACAGTACGGGGAAAGCAGAGAATTAAGGTAAATACAAACACAGAAAGTATAATATTATTAAGAGTTCTCCTCATTTTTATCACCTTCTATCATTTTATTAAAGAAATTACCTTTGTATTATATGTTAATACAGGACTTATCATGTTATAATTTCGTCTGAATCATCTTCCAATCGCTTCTTATAAAGTAAATTGAAAAGCCTATAATAAATATGCCTAATAATAGAATAATCCAGCGATACACAGTATCGCTTATCAATTTTTTCCCCTTGGAGATTGCTACAGAAATTGCTGAATACCATATAAAATCCGATAAAATATGTCCTACAAAGAAAAACAAAACACCAGTTAAACCTAAAGTATAAGACTGGCGTATTGATTCCGTACCTTTATTTTATATATTTTTACTGTGATCACTTTCTTTTGTCCACAATTATTTTGTACTAACCTATTTAACCTTGACCAGCATATAGAAGTCGAGGCTGTTTATCCTGGCATTTCCCGCTAAGTTTTCTCCTGAAATATGTGTAAATATGAACTTCACCTTGAGTTCTTCATTTTCGTCAACTAGCATCATCTCTTCTGCTGGGATGGCATTTTCTCTAGCGGTACCTTTGTATTTTTCCCCAAGTTTCTTTACAAAAGGTTTTAAGTCCTTCTCATACACTATATTTCCTCCTATGCTCACCTTAATAATACAAGACTGATGATCGTATACCGCTCCTATTTCTCCCTCTGGGATTTCACTTGTATTATATAAGTCCTCGATGTCAAGCATGTAGTCATATCCATCTACTTCTATGGCTTTCCCTGTGTTATCCCTGCTAAAATAAAAGTAGTCTCCCGATGTGCCATAACTGGGGCTTTCGTATGAAAATCCGAACACTTTTTCCATATCTTCAATCTTAAACCCTTCCGGCAGACACCGTACATCATCTAATGTATGGTTTCGGGAGAAGTAATCCAGTATCCTGCTCACTTCATCTTTATCCTCGGAAGAGATATTATCAGGGGCGGCCTGCACTCCTCCATTCATCACCATATTATTTCTAATAAGTATTTTTCCCAGCCTGTTGTTCTGGCTCATCTTAGATATGGAATAGCTGCTTAAAGGTCCAAACACGGATACAATGGCAATGGCCGAGAGAACTACTGGTAGGACGATATTTTTAGGATTCTTAACTAATGACAGATAAACCATTATGCCGAAGACCCAAAGACCTAAAACTATAACATAATACCTGTTTTCAGTGACTCCGTAGGCATTTATCCTTATTCCCATTGAAATGAACATCATTATTAAAACAGGGATTATTATTTTAGGAAACCACTTTGAAAACCTGTCAGCCCACTTGTTCGTATCCCTTATGGGAGCTATGAAAAAGAGAACTGCCGCTACAATAACAGAATACCAGAGTACCAGGTGCGAGACCATCCCTACTGGCCACTGCCGGGTTACTATTATCTTAATAAAGTATATATATAGTATGCACGTATAAACACTCAATAGGGGCATGACAATATACAGAATCAAAATCCTCAAAAGTTTTGAATAGCTCTCCTTTGTAAATCTTTCATCCTTATCCGGCACCCCTGTCAGAAAATACGATGGAGCAAATATACATACAACTAAAAGCCAGGTATAGTAATAAGCCTTTTCTTCTATATGTATCCCAAGGAGGTTATCTACTGTAAATAGTATAGCCGTTAACCCTAGAAACAACACTACAGAATAAATTACAGTGGTAAAAAAACTGGTACATATCTTGATAATATACATCTCAAACCTTTTCTTTTTAGGAAGGTAAGGTATATACAAAAATCCTAAGTATAGCGCCAAAGTTACTGCAGCATATCTGGTGATTGAAACCATATTCAGCTCATTTAGCAGGAAAGAGTAATACAGTATAAGTATTAACGCTCCACCTCCGTAGTATTTAACAAGTTCCGGCAGTTTTTTTGCATGTTTTCTCTCAAGAAAAAGCTTTATACACAATGATAGAGGAATTCCAAGGGCAAAAATCATAGTAGTCCTGATCAGAATATCTCTAAGGTTTTCATCGTATATGGGTTCTATCTCTGAAATTGTTATAAGCATTATACAAACTGATATTGAAAACAAAATTGTTACGGGAAATCTCTTAAGGCTCCTTAAAAGGCCTGTCACAATATTTTTAAACGCCTCCAGTATTTTCATGAATTTCCTCCTTTATTTTCCTATATATTCTAAAGATGATTTTAATTTTTCATTTACTAATAATCTTACTTTAAATTCGGTTAGAAATACTGGTTACATCTGTTTTATTCCCGAGTATCCGTGTCACTTCTCCGAAAGTCCTGTGACGCTCATTTTCCTTTTAGCCAGCATCACGTCAATATTAATTATAATTGACATATAAGTTGGTCCTATTTTCTACTTCCTCTATCCCTTTAATTTCATTTGCATAACCTTTTTCTACAAATCACATAACTAATTCAATACCCTCTCTATCAAGGATACCAGCCTTTGAGCTTCTTTTTTTATTTCATTCTTATTTTGACCTTCTATCATAACCCTCACAAGGGGTTCAGTTCCCGAAGGCCTTATCAGCACTCTTCCCTTGCCTTCAAATTTTCCCTCTATCTCTTTTATAGCGTTGACTATTTCATCGTATTTATCGTAATCATATTTTCTGCCATTAGAAACCTTTGCGTTTATCAATTCTTGTGGTAAGGTGTTCATAACAGAAGCCAATTCTGAAAGCTTCTCTCCCTTTTCCTTTACTATTGAGGCCAACTGAAGGCCTGTAACAATTCCATCCCCTGTTGTGTTGTGTTCAAGGAATATTATATGTCCTGACTGTTCTCCACCGAAGCAGAACCCGCTTTTCTTCATCTCCTCTATAACATATCTGTCCCCAACATTTGTTTTTACACAATTGCACCCGTTATCCTTTAAAGCTATATCAAGACCCATATTGCTCATCACAGTTGTAACAACAGTATCTTTATCTAGCTTCCCTTTCTCTTTTAAATAAAGACCACATATCGCCATTATCTTATCTCCGTCCACTATATTCCCTTTTTCATCTACAGCTATAACCCTGTCAGCATCTCCGTCAAAAGCCAGACCTAAGTCCACGCCGGTCTCAAGCACATAATCCTGAAGCATATTTGTATGCGTTGAACCACATCGTAAATTGATGTTTGTACCATCAGGCTCGTTATATATGGGAAATATCTCAGCTCCCAATTGTGAGAACACTTGAGGTGCAACCATATATGAAGCTCCATTTGCGCAGTCAAGCGCAATCTTCATGCTTTCAAGATCAGTATTTACAGTTTTCCTAACAAAATCCACATAATCCACTGAAGCATTTTCCAGCTTGACACTCCTTCCTACACCAATACCGGTAGGATTAGGAAGCTCGTCTAATTTATTGTCGATTATATCCTCTATTTGGTCTTCCAATTCATCTGACAGCTTATATCCTTCTCTATTGAAAAATTTTATACCATTATATTCAAAGGGATTATGGGAAGCAGAAATCACTACTCCTGCATCCATATCATAGTATCTAGTTAAAAAAGCTATAGCAGGAGTAGGTATAACCCCTACACAAAGAGCTTCTGCTCCTACCGAGCATATACCTGCCACCAGTGCTGCTTCTAACATATCCCCAGATAACCTGGTATCTTTACCGATCAATATTCTAGGTTTATGTCTGTTCTGAGTCAATACATAGGCCCCCGCTCTGCCTAATTTATATGCTAATTCGCAGTTCAGTTCAGTGTTAGCTATTCCTCTTACTCCATCTGTTCCAAACATCCTTCCCATAGTTTTCATCCTTTCTTCCCAAATATCGAATCCAAAATATTTTATTTTAATATTCGATATTCATATGTAAATTTAAACATAAAGTTATATTATCACAATAAGATAATAAATTGCAATTTGTATTATTTATAATCCTCTTTCCTTATTTTCACTTTTTGTCCTTGCTTGACAAATTAGCCTTTTAATCTGAAATATGCATACATATATTATAATGAAGACCATAAAGAATGGTATTAAGGAAATCAAAACACTTATTAATACTTTGTTAAACATATCAATATAATTCATTCGCAAGCGCTCCTAAAATATACTTCTTAAATATTATATGTATAAAATATTGATATGATTAACACTAATTTTATTATTATAGATATATGTTTTAGGGCGCTCAAATGGCGCCCCTTGTAGTTTAAGACAATCTTATTCTGTTTCTTCAGCCAACTCTATATTTATTGCCTCCGGATTTATATTTAAAATCTGAACTCTAGGTATAGCATCAATATTGACTTTTAAGTTTCGATGAACGCCTGCTTCAAGGCCTCCTAAATCAACAAACAACTTTATATCATCTGGCATTATGGAGTCCACTTCACTTTGTTTTCCCAAAACAATAACTTTTATTTTGACTTGCCCACCTTGAACTATTTCCAGATTATCTCCCAAGTTCCTATATTCTATTCTATCAATTTCAAAATCTCTTTCTATTTCTTTTTCTTTGACTGAAACAGTTATAGTCACAGTTTCTTCCTCATCTACAAGAAAGACATTATCAGGTACTACAGGTTTTACTGTTACACTAAAATCATCTGATCTACCTTCCAAGTTTATCGGCAGGGCTTTGATAAAATCGATTCCGTCTAATACTTGCCCGTTCCCAGCAATTCTTACAGTGCTAGGCTGAACCACAACTTTATCTATTTCATAGCCATCTTTCAAACTACCTTGAAAATCAGCTTCCACCTTGACTTCCTTGGTAGGAATAACAGGCAACTTAACATCTACTGTCTTGGAAGGAGCGATATTGACATCGTCCAATATCTCCTTTTCTTGCTTGTCATATAGTTTTATCGGCAACGCAGTTTCAATATTCTCTGACACACCTTTTAAATCTAGTTCTACAACTGCTGACTCAATTTTTGTTATGCTCTTGCTAGGTCCTGTTACGATTATTTCACTAGGTCTTATTTTAGGTACACCTTTCACATACCCATCCTGAAGTTTACCCTTGTACTTGACCTCGACAGGAATCTGTTTCTTTATTATCTCATCCAAATATACATTGATATTTAAAGGATCTAAGGTTACATCTTCAAATTTATCCAGTGCACCTACTACTTGAACAGGTATTACGTTAACGCCCTTCTTTGTATGTCCGGCTAAATCTGCAAAAGCTTCTATGTCGGTGGATTTTAAAGCATAAATATCGTTTCTTCTTCCCTTTACCCTTATATTCACTTTATATTCTTGGTCACCTTCTATCACAAGTCCGTATTCTTCCAACATTTCAACGTTTTTTAAAGTTACCGGAACATCTTTTATTTGATGTATTATTTTAGGGTTCTGGTCACTCACCACATAAGCCCATAAGATAATTGCAATCAAGAGCGATATGATCTTTACAGTTATATTTTCTTTAAATATATCATTCATTCTTTATCCTCCATTTTAAAGTGGATATAGGATTTGTAGTTTCCTTTTCCCTGTATACTTCAGTTAATATATCTTCAAGGCTTTTAGAATCCAGATACCTGGTCAACTTTCCATCAGAAGCTAATGAAATAATTCCGGTTTCTTCTGATACTATTATAGCTATGCCATCAGAGTTTTCAGAAATCCCCAATGCGGCTCTATGCCTTGTTCCCAATTGTTTGCTGAGGTTAGGATTTTCGGTAAGCGGCAAAAAACAACCTGCTGCAACAATCTCGTCCTCCCTTATCAATACTGCCCCATCATGAAGAGGTGTATTAGGCACGAATATATTACATAAAAGTTCTTTTGAAACTACAGCTTGAATTTTTACACCTGTCTGTATTATATCGCTAAGTCCTGTTTTTCTCTCTATAACAATGAGTGCACCTATCTTATTCTGCGAAAGGGTCTCTACTGCTTTGACAATCTCTTTTATTACAATAAAAGAATGCTTCTTTTCAAGTTTAAAAAAGTTCTTATCAAAAAATTTGCCTCTACCTAATTGTTCAAGGCCCCTCCTCAGTTCAGGCTGAAATACTATAAGTATAGCTATTACCCCTACAGTCATTGCATTCCTTAATAAATAGTTAATAGTGTATAAATCCAACCATTCGCTCACTTTGGTAACCACCAGCAACACAGCTAATCCTTTGAGAACTTGTTCAGCCCTTGTAGCTTTTATAAGCATGAACAATTTATAGAACACAAAAGCAACTATCGCTACATCAATTATATCCCTAATCCTTAAATGTGTGACTAGGAAAATTATTTGTTCCAATATATCAGCCCACATACACACACCTCAATTTCAATAACAAACTGTATTTTACTACACTTTATTCTAATATTTAATCGCTAAATAACCGTTCTATTTATTATATTACTATAGCACAAATCAAAGTACCAGTAAAAAATTATCATAATTTTAAAAATAGCCTTAATCGGCTATTTTAAACTAAAATATTCCGTAAATAGCAGTCCCGCATCCTTCACATTTTCCATTATCTATATACTTTACTCTTCCTTGATAATTTCTATCTATCAATAAGTTGTTACATCCAGGGCAATAAGTATTGTTATCATGTCCCCAAATATTTCCCAAATAAACATGATCCAATCTCTCCTGCGCCTTTTGTTTAAGCTTCACCAATGTATCCACTGGGGTAGCCTCTCTTTCCATCTTATAGTTAGGAAAATATCTTGAAAGATGAAAAGGTATGCTTTTATTTATCGATGCTAACCATGAAGTAAGGCTGTCTATTTCATTATATTGATCATTTAGCCCGTCGACTATCAAGGTAGTTATCTCTATATGGGTACTCAATGCTGAGATCTCTACAGTTTCAAGCACAGGTTTAAGTTCTGCCTTGCAGTATTTATTGTAATATGTATCGGTAAATGACTTAACATCAATATTCATTGCGTCTATGTAAGGGAGCAAACTTTTTAAAGGCTGTTTTGATATGAAACCATTTGTCACCAATACATTGACAAGCCCTTCACTTTTTGCTATTTGAGATGTTTCGTATACAAATTCATACCATATGGAAGGCTCATTATAGGTATAAGCTATACCTACCGAGCCGTTTCTTTGAGCTATCTCAACTAATTTATGAGGAGAAATTGTGTGGGTTTCCGCATTTTTCCCATGGGCAATCCTCCAGTTTTGACAAAATTCACAATTCAGATTGCATCCTACAGTACCTACAGATAAAATGCTGCTCCCCGGCAAAAAATGATACAGGGGCTTCTTTTCTATAGCATCCATTGACATCCCACTGATATTGCCATAATTTAAAGAATACAGCTTCCCACCTATATTCTTTCGCTGTCTACATATTCCTGTTCGTCCTTCCCCTATTAGGCATCTATGCGGGCATAACGTGCATAGTAAGCTGTCTCCCTTTTTGCGCCAAAACATAGCTTTCTTCATTTATATCACCCTTACTCTTGGTACCTTATTACTCGGAATCTTTCCAATCCATAATCTTCATCCTTACTTATACCTGCTTTGCCCAAGGCTATTTCCACCTGCTGCTGTGGAGTGTCCACCCCCTCCAGATTGGGAAGTAATAATCCTGTTCTAAAACCGCTCCTGACTATTACTCCATATTTTTTAACATCAAGCTGGTCTATTGAATCTATGGCTTCTGGCTCCATGAGAACATCCACTGAATATTCCAATTGTTTTAGTTCATGTTCCTGAATAGGTTGAAATCTATAGTCTTTAGTAGCAGAGCTTATAGCATTGTTTATTATTTCCTCAGCAACGTTTTTACGAGTAGCTTGAATAGTGCCTATACATCCTCTAAGTTGCCCATCTTTTTTTATAGTGACAAAAACTCCCGCTTTTTTGCTTATCAGTTCAGAATCCACATCATCCGGTACTTTGGTAGTCTTTCCGCTTTTAACATAGGTCTCCACTGCAAGACGTGCAAGCCTTACATATTGTTTCCCTTTTCCGTTTATCCCTTCATTATCTTCATATTTTTTATCCAGCATTTTTTTAAGAAAATTTCTTTCACCGCTCTTTTTGATTACATTAAAAGTTGCTACACAGTATCCCACACCAAAAGGTCCTTGATAAGACAGCATTTCAGGTTTAAACTGATAGCCATCCATCACCCCCAACATCATGATTATAGGTATCAAACCACATTCCCCTGCATTTTTTATCAATTGCCCATCCATATCCAATATCGCCTCTACATCTCCCTTTTTCAGCATTTTAATCAACTTTTTATCAAATACCTCTCCGTCAGGATGATACCCTGCAGGAGCACCTGAAATCAAGCGATGTGATAGATCACCGCTTGTAAGTATGACCACATCTCTCTTTAACTTTTCAATAGCTTGTTGAATGGCCTTTCCAAAAGAATACAGTTCCTCATGGGAGAGTATGCCTATAGAAATGTGGACAAGTTTATGATCGCTAAATTCTTTGTCTACAAAATAGAGGGGCACTATAGCACCATGGTCTAAATCGGGGCTTATATTATATTGAGCAGCTAATGTCTTATTTAGTGAAACACAAGGTATATCGCAGTTTTCTGCTTCTTCTTGTATTCGCTCAACTAGCTCAAGGTCATTTTGATAACTCAATGCAACTTGCGGTGCACCGAAACTTCTTAAATCCCCTTTTAATATTCTCTGTACTGAAATACCTATAGCATCTTTAAAAACTGGTCCGTGGGGTGTAATAATAACTATTGTGTCGGGATCTTTCAGTTTTATGTCCTTTGAAAGGCTGTGCATAGCTTGGATAGTTTGATTTATCTCTTGTTCCCGTCCCCTTCCAATCTCATGAACCATGATAGGAGGATGAGGAGATAAATAAGCAGACAATATTCTTCCCATTTTTATACCTCCAATTATTTGTTTATCATTATCATTTGTTCTTTACCAATATTTTATCACAAATGTCATATAATGAGAATTTTCTGTTAGCCTGATTGCTCTACAATATATTTTATCACTCCTACATATATTGCCCAAGCAACCTCTTGCTGATATTTATCGGTATTAAGCAACCTTTCCTCCTCCGGGTTGCTTAAAAAGCCACATTCTACTAAAACTGCAGGAATCTGATGCCCTTTAAGTATATAATAAGAATCCGATTCCTTTATCTCACGCTTGTTCCCTCGGTTCAATACCTTTATCAATTCATCCTGTATACTCATGGCAAGCTTTTTACTATGTTCATCGTTTTTTAAATAAAATGTCTGGGCACCGTAGTATTGTGATTGAGGAAAACTGTTTAAGTGTATACTTATAAATATATCTCCTCCTGCATTTTGAGCGATCTCCCTTCTCCGCTTCAAGTCCTCGTTCTTTTTGTGCCTCAATGTTCCTTCCTCATCGTACAATCCTTTGGCAGTCTCTCTAGTCATCACCACCGCTGCACCACTTTCTTGAAAATAATCTTTTAATTTGATTGAAATCTTTAAATTTATTTCAGATTCATTCATCCCGGCTTTGCCTACCGCTCCTGGATCAACCCCTCCATGTCCAGGGTCAATTATTATAACTTTGTCTGATATGGGAAAAGATAAGTTTGATACTGCAGAATAATATGAAACATTCAAAATAGCGATAAAGATTAGCGATATAATTATCATAACAATCAAAGAAAAACTCTGATTATATTTCACAGCTCACCCTCCAACAGCATTTTATATAAAAATATTCTCCAGTTCTTGATTTATGAATAAAATATCTATTATCAGCTTAAATTGATATATAATAGCCGCTTACGGGTGTATATGATACCCTTTACAAAGTTCAAGTTTAAAACTATCGAACAGGAACTTATATGCTGAAGTTTAGTGAACTGCTCATGGACGCTCTTCTATATATATAAGTTCCGTACATAGCTGCTGTCATACTTGCAAATGTTTAGCTAAATTAAATTGTAAATGTTATAATATTGATATAAAATTTTTTTGAAATTGGAGTGAATGCTATTGGATAGCTGTTTTGTAAAAGTTTCAGCAGGCTGCCCGGTTACAAATGTGGCAGATATAGATTTTAATGTGAAAAATATAATGGAATGTATAGATATAGCTGTGCATCAAAACTCAAAACTCATAGTATTTCCTGAACTCTGCATTACTTCATATACCTGCGCAGACCTTTTCTTTCAGCGCAATCTTATAGAACAAACAGTAAAAGGTTTGGAAAAACTATGCCATTACTCAAAGAAAACAGATATATTAATAGCCGTCGGTGCACCTATCACATTTAATGATAAACTCTACAATTGTGCGGTAATTATAAAGGATGGAGATATATTAGGTGTAGTGCCTAAAAGCTATCTACCAAATAATGATGAGTTTTACGAAAAAAGATGGTTTGTTGAAGGCAGGGAGATCACAGATAAAATACTGAATCTATATTTTCAAAAAAACATCCCTTTTGGAACAGATCTCATATTCTGTGCTGAAAATTTAAAATTTGGTTTTGAAATATGCGAAGACCTTTACACCCCCATCCCTCCTAGCAGCCACCTATGCACAGGAGGGGCAAATATCATAGGGAACTTATCGGCATCAAATGAAATAGTAAACAGGGCTGAGTACATAGAAAGCTTGGTAAAATCCCAGAGCGCAAGATGTACGTGTGCCTATGTATATTCTTCAGCAGGGGTATATGAATCGACTACCGATTTGGTATTTGGAGGTCATTTGATGATTTCAGAAAAGGGCACCCTGATGGAACAAAACGACAGATTTCAACGTAAAAATCAGATTATAAGCCAAATCATTGATGTAGACAAACTAAATAATGCTCGTTTAAAAAACTTCGATTTACAACAGCCTATAAATCTTTCTGATTATAGAAATATAGAGTTTACCTACCAAAGCAGAAAGATTGTCGATTTTGATAGATACATAGACAAACATCCATTCATTCCTAGCGATGCTGACCAAAGGGAAAGCCGCTGTAAAGAGATATTCAATATTCAGACAGCTGCACTTGCAAAAAGGTTGGAGCATACAGGCATGAAAAGAGTTATATTGGGTATATCCGGAGGACTGGACTCAACTCTTGCACTGCTAGTTGCAATAAAGACCTTTGATATGTTGGAATATACCAGGAAAAATATACTATGTGTGACAATGCCTGGATTTGGAACTTCGGATAAGACCTATGCAAATGCAGTAAATCTTTGCAAAAATTTGCAAACCGATTTCAGAGAGATAAACATAGTAAAATCTTGTATACAGCACTTCAAGGATATCGGTCATTCGCCGGATATCCATGATACAACTTACGAAAATGTACAGGCAAGGGAAAGGACCCAGATTCTCATGGATATAGCAAACAAAGAAAAGGCACTTTTGATAGGTACTGGGGATCTATCAGAACTAGCTTTAGGTTGGGCAACCTATAACGGGGACCATATGTCCATGTATTCAGTGAATTGCTCTGTACCCAAAACATTGGTTAGATATTTAGTGGAATATGTATGTGAACACCAGGTGCAACCGCAAATATCCAAAACACTTAAGGATATACTGAATACGCCGGTAAGTCCAGAACTATTGCCCAACGACAAAGCAAATGATGAAATATCGCAAAAAACCGAGGAGCTGATAGGACCTTATGAACTTCACGATTTCTTTCTCTATCATTTGGTAAGACAGAACTCCGCACCTGAAAAAGTATTCTTTCTCGCTTGCCATGGGTTTAAGGATCAATATTCACCAGATGTGATAAGAAAATGGCTGAACTTTTTTATAAAAAGATTTTTCACACAACAGTTTAAGCGTTCGGCTGTTCCAGACGGACCAAAAATAGGCACTGTAAGCCTTTCACCTAGAGGAAATTGGAAAATGCCCTCTGATGCTAGTTTTAAATGTTGGTTATTAAAATAAACAGGCCTTTAGCCTGTTTATTTTTAATATTTCAACCATTTTAGTATTTCTGATGGAGTTGCGCTCTTGCCGTACATGAGCATACCTGTTTTGAATATCTTTCCTGCCATGCGTGCAATCAAAATAGTTGCAAGTACTATTAGCGATGCACTTAAAAGTATTTCCCAAAGAGGAATGTGTGATACAATCGCCATCCTTAAAAGCATGACCCCCGGACTGGTAAGTGGAAAAAAAGAACCCACCTTTGCTATTATGCCATTAGGACTTGTCATTATGGCCCCTACCAACATTATAGGAAGCATAGGTATAATCATTATAATCCCTTGGAAATTCCCGGCAGACTGAACATCATCCATAGTAGCACCTATGCCAACATAAAGGGAAGAATACATCAGATAACCCATAAGTGCAAAAAACAACATGAGGGGCATATCCTTGGTAAATATATACTGTAAAACCGGGATCTTAAATACCAGCTGCACTACAGGTATCACCATCACCATCCATATCAGCACCTGCAAAATCCCAAGCACAAAATATCCTATTATCTTGCCCTTCATGAGACTGTAAGGAGAAATAGATGATATCAAAACTTCTATCATCCTGTCCTTCTTCTCTTGTAATGAACTCTGCATAGTCATAGACCCTGTTATAAAAACAGAGATGAGTATTATCATGGAAAATACCGCAGGTATTATCTTCTTATAAGTATCCATATCTTTGCTGACCAATGATTGCATGCTAAAGCTATAATCCCTCATCACCTTATCTATATCCTGATCAGCCATGCCCAACTTTCTCATTTGATGTTCTTTTAATATATTATTAAGAGCATTTTTTAATTGCTCCACATTCAGCTCACCTTCATCACCATTGTATAAAGTTATCTGCATCTGTTCTAATGTTGATGAATCCAGCACTAAATAACCTGTGTTTTGCTTTCCCGTTATTTTTTGTTTTAACTCTTCCTCATCTCCTTGATAATTTATCAGTTTTATATTTGGAGAATCCATCTCTTTTTCTATTTGATCATATATTCCTACCTGATCTATAACATAAATGGTATTAGTTTTTTTAAACTCTAATTCACCTAGAAAAGTGGGAAGTCCTCCAAATACTATCATCAATATAGGAGTCAATAATATGGATATTATAAATGTTTTATTTGTCAAGTTTCTCTTTATTTCCCATATAGCAACCTTCAAACTATCGCTCATTATCTCACCCCTCCGGTAGCTACCTTCACAAAAATCTCATGCAACGAAATCCTGCTTATGTTTAGCTCGTTTATTTTTACTTTGCTAGAAAACTCATTCAAAAAATCATTGGGCGTATAACCTGATTTTATATGTACAGTCATATTATTACCCATTTGCTCAACACTTTCAACCAAGTGTGACCCTTCAAATAAAGATTTATCATTGTCCCCTATAACAGTACATTTGAAATGACCGAACTGTTCTTTTATTTCCTGCACCGGTCCATACAACACTTTTTTCCCTTTGTTTATAAGAAATATCCTGTCACAAAGCTGTTCTACTCTGTTCATCTGGTGAGATGATAATAATATGGTAGTACCACTTTCAGCCAAACCCCTTATGCCTTTAATTATGTAATCCTGACTTACAGGATCTAATCCTGAAAAAGGCTCGTCTAATACAAGCAGCTCGGGCTCATGGAGTATTGAGGCAATAAATTGCACCTTTTGAGCCATTCCTTTTGAAAGTTCTTGTACCTTAGCCCCATCGTACCCTTTCAGGCCAAAAACCTCTAAGTAATCCAAAGCTCTAGAGCGGGCCTTATCTTGAGGATACCCCTTTAAGTTTGATAAATATAAAAGCACATCCATCACTTTCACGTTTTTGTATAAACCCCGCTCTTCCGGAAGATATCCAATACTAGAATAAGGTATCCCGTTTCGCCCGCCTGGTATTGCATATTCTATAATACCTGAATCAGGATATATAATTCCCATCATACATCTTATAGCAGTGGTTTTGCCTGCACCATTAGGTCCCAATATTCCCAAAATCTCTCCCTTTTCAACCTCTAAAGATATATTATCCACTACTGTTTTTCTCTCGAATTCTTTTGAAACATTTGTAAGCTTTAATACACTATTCATATTTCCCTCCTCATGATTAAATCACTATAAATTATATCATAATCATTAGTTTTATAGGTACAAAAAAAAGAACCCGAATCATATTAAATCGGGTCCTGATTTATTAACATGGACAGAACTGCGAAGGTTCCAAGTCTGCATAATGGGCAATCACTTTTACTCTAATAGTCCTAGGACAACATATGCTATCTTCTTCAGGAAGTACAAAACAGAACTGATCGACTCTTACATTGCAGCATTTTGGTTTTTTCCCATCGTCAGGTACGTTTACAACAACACCTTTAAATCCTCGGGGTCTCAACACGCCCCCCTCAAATTCACAAACAATAACTCCTATTGCAAGTTTTCTGCCTTTACACACATTCCTAAACTTTATTCTGATTTTTAAAAACCTTGCCTGACATTTTAACTCTATCCCATTATCCCCACCAATTGTAAAGTCCTCCGTATCTTGGCAGGCATCAAAGTTTATATCTTGGGTTTCACAGCAACAGTCGACTGTCTGGGTGGGACAGCTACCTATACATTGGCAGTCTACAGATTCTTCATCAAATTCTATCTTATCAGTCTTACTATCCTTTGGCAGATTATCTTTAGAAATAACTGTTCTGCTTGTTTTGTTTATCATTTAGACACCTTCCTTTCTACTTTATATAATATTCAATTAGCATAAAAAGGTGTCTAATAATACGCTCATATCATAGCTAAAACTCTGCACTTTTTACAGTCCTGGGAAATGATATTACATCCCTTATATTAGACATTCCAGTTATATACATAATAGCCCTCTCAAAACCCAGTCCATAGCCGGCATGCTTAGTACTACCATATTTTCTCAGCTCTAAATACCACCAATAGTCTTCTTTGTTTAAATCGAGTTCTTGCATCCTTTTTTCTAGACGATCCAATCTTTCCTCCCTTTGACTACCGCCTATTATTTCACCCACTTCCGGTACCAACAAATCCATTGCAGCAACCGTTTTACCATCATCATTTTCCCTCATATAGAAGGCTTTTATAGCCTTAGGATAATCAGTGACAAATACAGGTTTGCCAAATACCTGCTCTGTCAAATATCTCTCATGTTCGGTTTGCAGGTCGCATCCCCATTCAACCGGATATTCAAACTTATTGCCCGATCCTTTAAGTAACTCTATAGCCTTGGTATAAGATATTTGTTGAAAGTTTGAATTTACTACGTTTTCAAGCCTTTTGAACAATCCCTTATCTATAAATTTATTGAAAAACTCCATCTCTTCAGTAGCATTCCCCATAACATAGTTGATTATATATTTCATCATGTCTTCAGCTAATTTCATATTATCATTAAGATCGGCAAATGCCATTTCCGGTTCAATCATCCAGAATTCAGCAGCATGTCTAGGTGTATTTGAGTTTTCTGCCCTAAAAGTGGGTCCAAAAGTGTATACATTCCTGAATGCATGGGCATACGCCTCTGCTTCCAGCTGACCGCTTACTGTTAAATTTGTCTCTTTCCCAAAAAAATCTTTAGAATAATCTATCTTTCTATTTTCATCTACAGGTATGTTATTAAAATCAAACGTAGTCAACCTGAACATCTCTCCTGCACCTTCACAATCACTTCCTGTTATGATAGGGGTATGCACATAAATAAAACCACGTTCCTGAAAAAACTTATGTACTGCAAATGCAGCTAAAGAACGTACTCTAAATACTGCTGAAAAAGTATTGGTCCTAGCTCTTAAATGTGCTATGTTCCTTAAGAATTCAAAGGAATGCCTTTTCTTCTGAAGAGGATATTCAGGAGTGGATTGTCCTTCTATGAGAACCGA
Organism: Clostridia bacterium; assembly: GCA_028698525.1. Taxonomy (NCBI): domain Bacteria; kingdom Bacillati; phylum Bacillota; class Clostridia; species Clostridia bacterium. The sequence goes on along the minus strand of JAQVDB010000034.1, from coordinate 4,588 downwards.
AGCTGCTTTTATCTCAAAGGGCTGTTTAGCACCTGGAGTTTCAACCAGTTTGCCTTCTACTACCACTGCAGCCCCTACATTTAATTTGGATATCTGGTTAAAATTGTCCAAATTCTGTTCAAAAACTACCTGTATGTTTTTGAAAAATGTTCCATCATTTATCTCCATGAATCCAAATTTTTTCATTCCTCTAACAGTTCTTACCCAACCTGAAATCTTTATTTCCTTGTTTAGATACTGACAAGCATCCTTGTATATGTCTTTAACGAAAGTATTTTCCATCTTTCCACTTCCTTTACACTCATTTTTAAAAACAAGTTTATACCAATATGCCCCATATTTAAATCGTTTAGATTGTCGTTTAGTACCATTTATTGAATATTATATCACAACGATTGAAGGTTCTTATCCTCTGTTTTTTATTATATGATTAAAAAACACTGCACATCATATGATAGATAGTGCAGTGTTTTTATGCAATTATTTTTTTCTGATCGTCAGGGAACATTTTGCCTTGTCTACTTCTGACATATCATATATATATTCATAACCTAAAGGCTCTAATACTCTTCTATAAAGTATATCGCAATGTTTACAGTAGTTGTGATAGGGTTGAATATGCTCAAAATTTAATAGTCTTCCCTTGGATGGACATTGATGCATTATCAGTTTGAATTCTCCTTTTTCTTCATCCAGCTCCAATGTAAAATCTGCTGCCTCTTCGTTCAAGGTATGAGTCCAGTACATCCAACAACCCCTTATCCCGTTCTCTACTACCAAGTCCTTTAGGTTACCTAAAAAATTCTCTGATAGATACTCCCAAAAGCCCATCACTGCTTCTTGCCCGCCTTTTTTCTCTAAATACTTAAACAATTCACTATAAGCAGGAATAAATTCAGTACAAGATATCATTTTGTATCCCTCCTATAAAATCTCTGAATATTGCCGCCTGTCTGTTCATCGTAATCTTCAAACTCAGCTGCATAGGGGGTACCTTCTACTAAAGCCTCATTCACTGTTCTGGTGGTTTCATAAAATAATTGAGCCACCAGTCTATTATTTTCTCTCATATGCATAACAGCAGGACATTCATATACTTTTATAACAAGCTTATCATCATCATATGAGATGTCCACCTTACCGCCTTCTATTTTATAAATCTTATCAAAATGCTCCTTAAGAGCTATCAAACCCCTCTTTTTGATATCCTCGGTAAGAGGTGCATAAAATGCTTTTGTAAATTCCCTTAAATATTCCCTTACAGCTTCTTCACCATAATTTTGGTGCAAATAATCTATGCCGCAACTCATTGAGGCATGGAAATCCTTGTGAAGATATTCATTGTCTGAAGCCTTGCGTCTCATTACTTCCTTAGGCATCGAGATTTTCCTCCCTTACATTCGTATATTTGATAATAAATATTATAATATTATATTTATTATCACTCATAACCATTTAAAATGTCAATACCATTATTCCAAATCCCCTTCTATATATGCACCATCTATCACCCTAACTCCGTTGCTAAAGCTCTTCTCCCATTTTTCTACATAGTTGCCTGTGGCCCACTCTGCCATGACTACTTGCTCATTTTCTTTGAGTTTTATTTTTTTTGCAGGTTCTTTGGATAAATTGCCATCCTTTAAAATATATACATATAATACATCGTCAGAAATTATAAGTGCGATATCTTTATTTGGTGATGTAAAAGCATCATCTGCATCAGGAATATTAGCCTTTATTGTATTCCATGAAATATGCAGCTTATCATAGCTCACCATTTTAGATGGGGAGATAATATTTATATCAAAATCTACAAATATCTTTTCATCAGTCTGCCCCTTACCGTTCAATCTTCCTCTAACAATCCACTGTCCATTTCTTCTCGAAAGTGTAAAGCTTTCTTCTGTAGGAGTTTGCTCCAGTTTCTGTATTACATCCTTGCTTTGTAACGCTAAACATGTGCTGGCTGAAGCCAGCATGGCATCATATCCCCGTCTGTCTCCTACAACATCGGATATTTTAACTCCATTATCATTGCCCAAATTATCCATAGGTATAACCTGTAACATCTCAAGGTTATCCAGCTTTTCGATGCCTTTATTGCTAGTTTCGACTGCAATATAGTCACTGCCTAAAAACATTATCTTTCTACGGGCAATATCATGGGTAACATTCTTGCTTTTTGCAGAATCATTAAAAGCAGGATACGCATAGAGCTGATCATAGACTTGTTTTCCGCTTTTTTTAATGTTAGACCCTACTTGCCAAAAACCTTTATCCCTAGGAACAAATAGATCAGAAATCTCAAGAATAGGCTGAACTATCATATCCTTAGATGCTATCCATAATGTTCTGTAGTTTGCCTGTTCAACATCACCATGAGATTTATCTATAGACTTTAATCCCAATAAAACACAAGAAGACAAGGTGTCCCCTTTTTGTTGCTCAATTCTCTCATTCTCTTCTTGCTCAATTAAATGATTTGTATTTTCCTCTGCCAATTCTGAATGGTCATCGGAAGGCCTTTTTAAAAATAATAAAATATTATCAACACAGGTAATTATCAAATCATCGCTTATCTTGACAAACTCGTTAACAAATATATCATTTGAGGTAACTGAAATAACCTGAACATTTACATCTTCAACCCCTATTTGTCTACAATCCAGCTTATGAGCATACAAAAAATATTCCCCTGCTTTTATATTTCTTAATTTATAATTTGGATTTTCATAATATTCCTCATCAAATATGACTTTTTCTTGATCAAAATAAACATTCTTTGAAATCCAGCCCTTAAGTTCCGATTCATCATATCCGGTATCTCCAATAATCATATAATCCTTTATATTCCATGTACCCTTCAAGGGAACCGACATATTCTGAGGTGCTACAATCTTTTCGCTGGTCTCAAATCCTACATCCACACATCCTTGGATAAATATCACAAATAAAAGCAATATAAAAACAGCACAAATTTTTTTCATCTATAAAAATCTCCTATTATATAGTTTGTCCTAGTCTTATACATACACTTGTCCCCTTCCCCAATTCGCTCTCTATCTCTAAAATACCTCCATGCATATTGACTATCTCATCACATATAGATAAACCTATCCCGTTTTGCGATTTACTGCCTTTACCCTTATAAAATTTCTCTTTTACCCGGGGCAAGTCTTGTGGGCTGATGCCACAGCCATTATCTTTTATACATACCTCTACTCCATGATCTACTTCCTTCACCTCGATAAGTATCTGTCCATTCTCCTCAGTAAACTTGAATGCATTGTCTAACACGTTTATCAAAACCTGTTTTATTCTATCCCCATCCAAAGTCAACACAGGTAGATTTTCCTGACATCTAACCGATAAAAACTTTTTTTCCCTTTCAGCTCTAGGGTTTAGATATTTTTCTATATAAAATATCAGATCTTCTATCTGTGTCTCTTCCTTGTTTAAAGTGGTCTTGCTTGATACCAGCCTGGAAAAATCTAGAAGCTGTTCTACCATAACAGTCAACCGATCGCATTCCTTGTCTATTATCCTTAACCCATCTTTTATTATTTGCTTATCATCCATATCACTGCTTTCCAATGTTACAGCCCAGCCTTTTATAGCAGTGAGAGGAGTCCTGAGCTCATGGGATACCGATGATATAAACTCGTTTTTCAACTGCTCCTTCTTTAATATTTCCTCTGCCATATAATTTAAAGTATCAGACAATTTTCCTATCTCATCATTGTTTTTCTTTTCACTTCGTATTTTAAAATTTCCTGATGCCATTTTTTCAGCTACAGCTGTAACACTATTTATTGGAACAGTTATACTGGTAGCTAAAAATATACTGACTATACCTGATATTATAACTACGATCACACCTATTACCACAAACACTGTAGAAATAGCTTTTATTCCATTATTCACTTCCTTTAATGAAGTGATAAACCTTATAGCTCCCACCACTCTATCCTCTGATTTTAAAGGATAAGCCACCGCCATAACATCGGAATCATCATAGTCGACTCTTCCAACCCAACTGCCTTTTTCTCCTTTTATCGCTTTTTTAAAATCTATAGTCTCTATAGGCTGCTCTGCAGGCACCCCTATTGAATCCATGAGCACCTTACCTCGTTCATCAATTATTTGCACCTGAGCAGGGGTTTGTTTCCAAAAAATGTCGATATTGTCCAAAACATTGTATTTTAATGGTGTGTTGGCAAAATATCTAGAATAGAACTCTGATGATATTCTTATCTGGTTAGTTAGTATTTCCTCTGTGTTAGTATAGTAATAATGTTTAACAAAATTAATCAATAAAACCTCAAGTATCAAAATACTTATCAATATTACAAGCATAAAATTTGTTACCAAGCGAATCTTTATACTCTTCATAGTAACTCCCGCAATCATTTTTTCCATCTATATCCTATTCCCCACACTGTCTCTATATGCTGGGGATTGGACGGATCTTGCTCTATTTTTTTTCTCATCCTTCTAATATTTACATCAACAATCTTAGGATCTCCTACAAAATCATTTCCCCACACAAGGTCAAGCAACTCATCTCTGCTGAATGCCTTGCCCG
>JAQVDB010000033.1 GCA_028698525.1 Clostridia bacterium | reverse complement strand
GTATATGTCTCCCATCTGCAATCACTTCAACAGTCAGTTCATCAAGGCTTAACCCTGCCTCTACTACTCCTGCTTGGCAATAAAAATCTCTGCTCCTTACACTAGAAGTACTGTTATATATATGAGTTATATGACTAAAGCCATTGTCTACACCTTCTATTGCCTGATCATATGTTGCATCAGTATGAGCCATGGATACCAAAATATTTTTAGAACTCAAATATTTAGCCATCTCCAGGCTACCTTTTAATTCTGGAGCGGCAGATACACGCTTTATCATTCCGGGATATTTTTTAATTATAGATACATATTCATCTCTTACAGGATTCCTTATATACTTAGGATCTTGGGCTCCTTTTTCTTTTGGCGAAAAATACGGTCCTTCTAAATGCACGCCTAGTATCTTAGCCCCATCATAATCGTTGTCTATGGCAATCCTTATATTATCCAATGCATTGAACAAATCCTTGTCAGAACAGGTAAGAGTAGTAGCAAGCAGAGAAGTAGTGCCGTTTTGTGCATGCAGTTTCAATATGTCTTTTATTGCATCCTGACTGCCATCCAAAAAATCCGAATTAGCACCACCATGCACATGAATGTCAATAAATCCCGGCGATATATATTTCCCCTTAACATCTATAACCTGATAATCCTGTCCATAGCTGATATTGTTATCTCCAGAGAATATATCCTTAATATATTTCCCTTCCACTACTACTCCGCCATTATCGATCAACTTATTCGCAAGGATAACCTTGCCATTCTTTAGAACATATCTTCCCATCTAATCACCCTCATATCTAAATTGGTTAAACTAGATATCTTTGCTAGTCTTTTGGGCTCTATCTTTAAAATCAAGTATTTCATCTTTCCCATCCAGCACACCTATTTCTATCTCTATCTGTTTTACCTCATCTGGGTTTATATATGGCAAAATACCCTTTTCCCTTAGGTTGGCTCTACATTCACATTCAGTATTACATGGTTCTATCGCTGCTACATAGTCAACATATCTATTGAGTTTCCATTGGTTAAGATATGGCAATCCCTCTGTTTTAAACTTTATATATAGGCCTAAACCATCACACAAAATATCATTTACTACCGCAGCATATGCATATCCATCATCGTCACATGCCATGGTATGTAAAAAGTTCTGCTCTCCTATATCTTTGTCAGGTAAATAATACTCTTTATATTTTTTGATTTGTGATTTTGAAAAATCATCATATGGTTCTATATGTTTAGTAGATATAATAAATTCCGCATTTTCATCCAGTAGTGGAAAACCAGCATTTATATGGTATAGAACTGTTAAAGGAGCAGGAATTGAGCCAAAATTTTCAATCGTATCTTTTATTAGAAAGGATTTTTTCCCTATAGAAGTTTCTATAACCCTGGTCATCCTCACTTTATCTCCACCTAAAATGCTTTCTTCCACAACACCTGACAGGCGAATTACATATTCATCATCCAACCATTTAGAATTGTCGCAAAAATTTCTTGCAGGTATACTATTATATCTGCCATGAATGCCTAAATCGACTCCTTGGTCTATACATGGTTGCCCAAAATATGTTAAACCACAGGTAGTTAACAATCCGGCAAAAAACGTCCTGAGCCATTCTGTGCCTACTGCATTATAAAAAGCTGGATTCATCTCTCCATTAGGTGTCTGATAAACCAAATTTACACCTCTATACGATGCAAGAGATATATCCATTCCCCTATCGGGCAAAACTGTGAAGTGAAAACCTGAACCGGTATTTATATCTATAGCTCTTGTGCCTTTAGCGCTTCCTTCCAAAAGCTCGTAGTGCCTAGTTCCTCCAATCTGATGCATATTACCACACTTTCGGGACAACTCTTTTTTTGAATAGGATTTATTAAATAATTTCATAATATCCTCCTTGAGTAAAAAAGTTAATTTCAAGCGAGCATATTGTGCTCGCTTGAAAAACATATTTAAGGCAATATTGGTTTTATTCCGGTCATTTCACAAAAATCTATCAGGGGTTGATACAGGTCTTCCCCATATCCTAGGCATGCATATTCATTGGTCCAGTGCTCAAGAAGCTTATCGATGTCACAATGAGCTTTTACAAACCCATGAGGCCAGAAAGGTATTCCACATTCTTGTCTTCTCTGCTCTATCTGGTCAGCAGGCGGTTCAAATATAGAACATCTGGTTATCACCATCTGGAATTCGCCATTCACTCTCCCTAGTCTTGCCAGCACCCCTTCGCCTGCCTTGCATACTAACTCAACTGATAGGCCTCCTGCCTCGCCTTCCGTTGGAATTCCGTGCTTTCCAAATCCTGCAGGTCCTATTTTGCTAGCTAGTGATGGCGGTATTGCTCCATCTCCTATTATTTTAATTTCATTATTCTCTTTATCTATATTCTGAAGATCACCGTAGTATACTCTTTCTTTGCTCAGTTTCGTCAATAATAGCACTGTAAGTGCAGTATTCATATCTCCCAATGTGGATGTGCCGTATCCGTCTTCCAACATCATGCTCTGTGCAAAGCAGGTGGCTGCATAGTCGTCTCCCAAACCGGGGAAGGATTGTATCGAATAAAAGTCAAAGCCTTCTTCTTCTACTATCTCTTTGAGTGCAAGGTATAGTCTTACTGAACGCTCGTTAGCTTCAGTCTTTTCCGGCAGTTTATCAAACAGCTCCATAAACCTCGGTTCCATGGCTTTTATTTTGTCCTGGGATATGCTTTCCGCTCTTTTTATCAGTTTTGTGGTATCTCTGGTATCTATATCTATTCCAAACATCCTCATCCACTGTGAAGGGTCTGCCACCCCACATGTCTGACCCATACCCCTGCCGCCAAATACGCCTACAGTGGACATATTTAGGAAATTTTTAAGGTGTGCTGCTTTGCAAAAGCTGACTACTTTGTCTACTTCTTTAGCATCGTCTGCTGAACCGTATACAAATTTGTGTTGGATGCCTACTTCTAATAACGCGCCATGCATCACGAGGCCGCCTACAGGCCTCCAGCCTTGGGAGCCTGGATTTGTCCATATCAAAACTCCTTTGCCGGTAGCTGCAAAGTCTCTCACTGCTGCAATCAAATGAGCTGCCCAAACCCAGGTAGCTGTAAATAATATTACACAATCTACATTGTCATCATGTTTCATTTTTCCCAATGCTTCTTTGGCTTCCTGTTTTGTGGCAACTATCACGTCATGCTCCACAAGGTCAACTCCCCGTTCCTTTAGTGCTTTCTTGGACTTTTGGATAATAGAATCATCAATAAACAGATCGCCGCTAGGATCTTTTAACCCATCCTTATGCACTCCATATACTATAAATCCAGCAGTTGGTGTGATCATAAATTTATACACTCCTTTTATTTATTAAACTTTATTAAGTAATTCTACATTTGTTTATAAATTCCTTCTTTTTTACATCATTTTGTTTGAAATATATTCCTGCTATTTGCGTGCCTTATCCCAACCGCTACTGCCCCTAGCACATTAGCCTTTTCATCTAGTTCTGACAGACTTATCTCAGGAACATATGGAACATGGGCATTCATTGTTTGTATTATCCTGTCATTATATCTTTCAAATATCGCTTTACCGATTCTACCGGATAAAACTATAATTTCCGGATTAATCAATGAAACAATATTAACAAGGGTCATCGAAATATATATAACGATATCATTCACAATGTTAAAGGCAAAAGCATCATCTTGATCTGTTCTATTTAGAATTTCTTCTACCGTCCTAACCTCTCCTCCATATACATTTGAAATGTTTTTCCCTATTGCAGCACCTGATACCAATTCCTCCAAAGAACCTGCATCTTTAAAATACTTTCTCAAGAAATGCTTATCTACCGTCATATATCCAATTTCTCCCGCAGCATTCTTGAATCCACGGTATAATTCACCATTTAAAATCAAACCAGCTCCTATGCCCACTCCATAAGTTATATAAACTATATCTTTGTAACCTCTTGCAGCTCCTTTCCATTTTTCACCGATAGCTCCAAAATTCACGCTGTTATCTATTATTATTTCTGTGGGAAATTCTTTAGATATTCTGTCCTCTATATCTATCTCTTTCCAACCTTCTATAAAAGGAGCTAGCAAGTTTTTTTCCTGTTGCTCATCCCGTATTCCGGGGATACCTATACATATACACATAATATCCTTGACAGGTATATTGCTCATTTCAACTATTTCATTTATCGCGTCACACACTTTGTCTATTATATGTTCTCCTTCTATTTCTGTACTCCAATCTATTTTTATACTTTTTATAACTTCTCCTGATAAGTTGCTGCTCATTACTCTCAACCTGCTTCTACCTATATCAACCCCTATAACATATCCTTTGTTTGGATTAAATGCTAGCAAAGTTGATTTTCTCCCTAAATAATTATTTCCTTCTCCTACTTCCTCTATCAATCCATGATCTAATAATATCCTTACATTTGAAGATATTGCTGGAAAGCTCATGTTAAGTCTCCTGGATATCTGAGCTCTGGATAAAGGTCCTGATTTTCTTAAAAGCTGAAGAATAGCATTTTTATTCATATTTGCTATGACTTCTGGTTTTCCCGTTTTCATAGTATCTCCTCGGTCTTTCTTTGGTTAGTAAAGTTTATTAACTATAGTATATTATTCTGCATTCATTTGTAAAGTCCTTTTATTCATTTTTAATAAAACACCACCTCAATCGGTGGTGTTCTGCACAATTTCTGTATATAATTCTTTTATCTTTTTCCCAGTAGAAGGATGAACTGCATTAGGTGCAATTTCATTTAGACATTCAAGCACAAAAAGTCTATGATGCATTCTAGGGTGGGGGATAACCAGATTTTCCTCATCTATCACGAGATCATCATACATCAATATATCGATATCTATTGTTCTAGGTCCCCATTTTACAGTCCTCATTCTTTTCAGTTTTTTCTCTATGTTCATGCATATCTTCAATATTCTGCTAGGTGATAACTGAGTGGATATTTTTAATGCACAGTTTAAAAATTTATCTTGAGCAACATACCCTACAGGATCAGTCTCTATATATTTCGAAATTATATCTACCTGTACATCTTCAGTCTCCTCTAACAGCCTTATCGCATTATTTAAATTTTTTTCTCTGTCCCCCATATTAGAACCTAGACTAAGATAAACCGTTGACATTTTCATCTCTCCCTATGTATACTTATGCAGACGTAGTTTAAAATACACCCTACGGGTGCCCAAGGTTTTTTAACCTCTACTTTTACACTGTTAATAATTCGATATTTTTTTAATAGATATCTGGCCACTTCTTCAGCCAGAGTTTCAATTAAATTATATGATTTAGAAATGCAAATAGACTTAATATCCTGAATCACCTCTGCATAATTGATAGTATCCGATATGTCATCCGATATTCCAGCTTTCTTAAGGTCAACATACATCTTCAAAGATATTGAAAATTTCTGGCCCAGTTTCTTTTCTTCTTCGTTTACACCGTGATAAGCATATATCTCTAAATCCTTGATCGATATTGAATCCAAATCAACACCTTCTTACCATAGCATCAGTCATATCAACTAACCTTTTAACCTGTTTTACATCGTGAACCCGCACAATATCTGCACCTTTTGTTATGCCTACACAAACCGTTGCCAAAGTGCCTTCTAACCTCTGATCTACAGGAACATCCAATGTCTTCCCTATAAATGATTTCCTTGAAGTACCCAACAACAAAGGATAATCTAGCTTACACAGCTCCTCAAACCTTCTCATTATCATAATATTTTGTTTCCAGTCCTTACCGAACCCTATCCCTGGATCTAGTATTATATTCTCTGGATCTATCCCTGCCGAAAAAGCTATATCAAGGCTTTCTCTTATACCGTTAACTATTTCATATATTACATCTTGGTGATGGTATATTTTACTGTCATGCATTATACATACTGGCACCCGATATTGAGCAACTATTTCTGCCATATCCTTATCCTCTTTAAGACCTGACACATCATTTATCATGTGAGCCCCTTGTTCTAAGGCAAGTCTAGCAACTTCAGCCTTGTATGTATCAACAGAAATGGGAATATCAATTGCTTTTACCAATTTTTCAACTACCGGAATTACTCTTCTTACTTCCTGACACAAATCTACTCTACTAGAATTAGGCCTTGTAGACTCGCCACCTATATCAATTATATCTGCCCCATCCTTTACCATATTTAAAGCATGTTCTACCGCCTTATCCAAATCTATATACTTTCCTCCATCTGAAAACGAATCTGGCGTCACGTTCAAAATACCCATTATATATGTACGTTTTCCCATCTCTAATTTAGAATTTCCAATTTTAATTACACGTTTTATACAAGACATGACTTTCCTCCTAATAAACAAGCCTATAATCGCTTATATCTTTATCCTTAAAACGGTTGCATTCATTGATAGCCTGGCAATCAATACAATTTCTAGCGAACTTATCGCTTCTGCATAAAAGCACGCTTAAATAAGTATTTTGCACCCCATCTTTTCTATGTTCTTTGATAGCTTTTTCTATCATATGTCTTTGATCTCTGTTAAACCCACATTCCTTCAAGATATCTTCTGATAGCTCTGCGCTAGCAGATGCATGATCAACATCCTGCTCATACTCTTTCCATCTCCCAATATCATGCAACAATCCGGCAGCATAAATAATCTCTTTATCTATCTGCATATTATTTTCTATTGATAATATATAGGCGATGCGAGCAACATTCAAATGATGGTCAATACCATGTTTGCAAAATTTCCTGTCTCTTTCATATTGCTCATTCTTTTGCAGGTATTCCCAGTATCTGTGATTCTTTAAAATATTGTTAACTTTTTCCATGACATCTCTACCCCTTTATCAATGTAAATGCTTCCTGTCTGGAAGCCATGTTTCTTCTATATAATCCCCGTATAGCTGATGTTATAGTTCTTGAACCCGGCTTTTTAATACCCCTCATAGTCATACACATATGTTCAGCTTCAATGACCACAACAACTCCTTGAGCATCAAGGTTTTCCATCACAAGATCAGCCACCTGATTTGTCAACCGTTCTTGCAGCTGTGGACGCTTTGCGACTGTATCCACCGCTCTTGCTAATTTGCTCAGTCCTGTAATTCTACCCTTTTTAGGTATATAAGCGATATGTGCTTTGCCATAGAAAGGCAAAAAATGATGTTCACACATAGAATAAATAGGAATATCTTTGACCAGCACCATTTCATCATACTGTTCTTCAGTAAAATAAACCTGCAAATATTGTCCGGCATCTTGTTCTAGTCCGCTAAATATTTCTTGGTACATCCTGGCTACTCTGTCAGGCGTTTTTTTCAGACCCTCCCTTTCAGGATCCTCGCCTATAGCCTCGATTATCATAGTTACGGCTTTTTTAATTTTCTCCCCATCAAACAATTAAATTACATCCCTTTCAAATACCTTTACTTCGACATTATAACTCATTTATTTTATTTTTTCTAGTTTTTTTATTGTTCCACACGCATATTAGTATGCTTTTTAATACTAAAGTACTATACAAATAGTACTGTAAAATTATACAACAATGTCATTTTTTCTATTATAATGTAGAAAGAAGAAAGGTTATAAATTTTTTTAGCCTTCATCCTTTCTTAATACCCCTTGAGTTTTAAAATAAAATTCCAAACCCCATGAAAATAGGTGACCAGGGTCACCTATTTTCGTTTAATCGCTCCCTTATCTTTTCTATTTCAAAATATACTCTCTCTAAATCTATTTTTTTAAATTGTCTATTTTCCATCAATATCCCGCCATCAACTATTACAGTATGGACGTCAGAAGCCTGAGCCGAATATACTATATTTGACACTATGTTGTTTCTAGGATACATATGAGGCGAATTCATATCAATTAAAATTATATCCGCCTTCCAACCTTCTTTTATACGCCCTGACCTTTCAAATCCTAGTGCAGCTGCTCCATTTATAGTAACCATATTTAATGCAGTTTTTGCATCAATTGCAGTTGGATCACCACATAATACTTTGTTTACCAGAGAAGCTATATGCATTTCTTCAAACATATTTAAATTATTATTGCTAGCTGCACTGTCTGTACCTAGACATATATTGATGCCTTTTTCCATAAATTTATTTACAGGTGCAAATCCACTGGATAATTTAAAATTGCTGGATGGATTATAAACCACGTTCGCCTTGCTGTTTTTAAGTATATCAATATCATGGTCTGATACATTTACACAATGTGCCGCTATAGTATCTGATGCAAAAATCCCGGAATCCAGAGCATACCGGATAGGAGATCTTCCAAATTCCTGAATACTTTCCCTAACTTCTTTTTCTGTTTCTGATAAATGAATATGTATTTTACATCCTAATTTACATGCTGTATCAGCAATTCTGTTCAAATATGGCATGCTACATGTATAGGGTGCATGTGGTCCTAATGCTATTTTTAGCCTGCCATTTGAAACGCTATCATATTCTCTGAACAGGATTTCGTTTTCCTTTAAACGCAGTTCTCCCTTTCCGTCATTATCCTGAAGTCCTCTAGCAAGCAATGCACGTACACCTGTTTGTTGCACCGCTTTAGCTACATCTTCCATAAAAAAATACATGTCTGCAAAGCATGTGGTCCCTGACATGATCATTTCAGCGATGCTGAGCATGCAAGACCAGTATATATCCTTTCCGTTCAACATATCTTCAGCAGGCCAGATAATTTTTGTAAGCCAATCCCATAGAGGCATATCATCACCAAAACTTCTCAGTATAGACATCCCAGTATGGGTATGGGCATTGACCAGCCCTGGCATAACAACCATATCTTTTCCCTCTATTACATGGGCTGCTGTGCTCTCTTTTTGAGGCTTGCTTGCCACATATGCTATGTGATCGCCTATAATTCCTACTTCTCCACATTCTATTATGCCTATATCATCATTAGTTATAATTATTGCATTCCTTATAAGGATATCATATTCGTATTTAGGCATATTTTCCTCCCCAACCATTTATATACTCAATTTGTCCCGGGTCTAGATAGTCTATCTCTACCCCAAGAGATGCCAATTTCATCTCTGCTACCCTTTTATCTATTTCATCCGGTACTTTATATAATACATTTTTTAGGCCTTGACCATTTTTAACTATATATTCAGCACAAAGTGCCTGCAATGCAAAACTCATATCCATAATCTCAGCTGGGTGTCCGTCTCCTGCTGCCAGATTCACCAATCTGCCTTCAGCTAACAGGTTAATAATTCTACCATCCTTCATCACATACCCTGTTATATTGTCCCTCATTTCTCTTTTCTCAACACAACAGGTCTCCAGGTCATCCACCGATATCTCTACGTTAAAATGGCCTGCATTTGCAAGTATAGCGCCATCTTTCATATTATCAAAATGCCTGGCAGTTATCACCTGGTTACAGCCTGTGACAGTTATAAATATATCCCCTTGTTTGGCAGCTTTGTCCATACTCATGACTCTATATCCATCCATAAAGGCTTCAAGTGCTTTTATAGGATCCACCTCACATACTATTACATTTGCTCCTAATCCTTTAGCCTTCAGGGCTACACCCTTGCCACACCATCCATAGCCTGCTACTACTACTGTTTTCCCTGCTACAATCAAATTTGTAGTCCTCATTATGCCATCCCACACCGATTGGCCTGTACCATACCTATTATCAAACAAGTATTTACAATAAGCATCATTTACTGCCATCATGGGAAAGTTCAAACCTTCTCCCCTTTGGCGCGCTTTTAACCGCATGACTCCGGTAGTAGTCTCCTCACACCCGCCCATAACGTGGTCAGCCAAGTCTTTTCTTTCCCCGTGAAGCATGTGTACCAAATCGCCGCCATCATCTATAACTATATGGGGTTTGCACTCTAATGTATAATTCAAATGTTCTATATATTCTTTTTCAGAAGCACCGTACCATGCAAACACATTTATACCATGTTGTACAAGAGCTGCGGCAATATCATCCTGGGTGGAAAGAGGATTGCTCCCTGTTATATAAACTTGAGCACCACCTGCCGCAAGAACCTGGGCTAAGTATGCGGTTTTTGCCTCTAGATGTATAGAAACAGATACTTTTAAATCTTTTAATGGTTTGTGTTTGGAAAACTCATCTTTTATCCCATTGAGCAAAGGCATATGTCTTTTTACCCAATCAATTTTACGCTTTCCTTTTGCTGCTAGACTTTGGTCTCTTATAATGCTTCTACTCATAATCTATATCCTCCATATCGTACAATTTTTCCATCCTTATTCTTTTGTTATTCATCTATAAATTATAACATATATTAAAAAAAGCAAAACAGGCGAGAATTATCCTTCGCCTGTTCTTTTAATAGTCAATAGACTCTCATTTCATTATACCCTTTAGATATTCCCTGAAATCCTCCTTAAGGTCATCTCTTTTCAGTGCGAATCCAACAGTGGCTTCTAAAAAGCCCAGTTTGTTACCTACATCATACCTCTTTCCCTCAAAATCATAGCAATACATGGGTTCTCTTTGGGCAAGGACTTTCAAAGCATCGGTAAGCTGGATCTCCCCCCCAGCCCCTGGCTTTGTAGTCTCTAAAATATCAAATACGGAAGGAGTTATTATGTATCTACCTAAAATAGCAATATTAGAAGGTGCTTCTTCTCTTTTAGGCTTTTCAACCAAATCCTTTACATCATACAATCTTTCTTTTACATGATTTCCCTTTACAATACCGTATTTCTCTACTTGTCCTTCCGGTACCTTTTGCACTCCAAGTATGGTAGTCTTATATTCGTCATATACATCTATCAACTGCTTTAAACAAGGAACATCTGAATCTACTACATCGTCGCCTAAAAGCACTGCAAAAGGCTGATCTCCTATGAATGATTTAGCGCAATAGATAGCATGTCCCAATCCTTTTGGTTCCTTTTGCCTTATGTAATGTATATTTGCTAGGCTTGAAATATCCTGGACGATATCCAGAAGATCCTCCTTACCTTTTTGTTTTAGCGACAGCTCCAGTTCAACAGACTTATCAAAATGATCCTCTATTGCCCTTTTATTTCTCCCTGTTATTATGAGTATGTCCTCTATGCCTGATTTAATAGCCTCCTCTACAATATACTGTATAGTCGGTTTATCAACTATAGGAAGCATTTCTTTGGGTTGAGCTTTTGTAGCAGGCAAAAATCTTGTGCCTAATCCTGCTGCTGGTATAATAGCTTTTGTTACTTTCATTCTCCCATATCCTCCCTTGATTTGTTATATAATAATTTAATTTATTTCCATATTATGTCCGGCCTAAAATCCATCCCTTGATTTTCCAATTCTAAAATGGCCCTCTTTACTGTTTCTGAAATAAATATGTCATACACCCTAACTCTATCTAATCCGCCTTCAAGGCCTGCCGGAAATTTGATTTTGCCGGAGATCAAATTAGTATTGAAAAGAGATATCAATTGCACACTCACGGCACTACACAGGTCTTTAAACCTGAGTTCGTGAAATTTACCATCTATCTTTAAACTATTATAATACATTTTGTAAACCATTTCCATCAATGATACGCTTTTCACGTTCTCTTCAACGGCTAAATAACTCAATATAGAAGCACTGCCTCTAGATATATTCATTATCATATATTTAATATGTTCTATATCTTCTCTGGAACCATAGTCCAATTTTTCTACTATGTCATCTTTTTCACTTATTTTGAAGGCGATCTCTGTGCTGGTATTATATGCTCCGTTGAATATAATTTTATTCTTTCCAATCTCTATCCTTTTTATAAGATATAGTTTCTTCTTCAGGAAGTGCTCTACCCATTTCCAATTGAATATAATTACTATAGCTACCAATGATGTTAAAAGACCTAATGGCTGTAGCATCAACGATATTATACTTTTAAATATATAGTCTATATTATCAAACAAAATCAAAATAAATTCATTAGCACCTACATGAATTAAATATTCTAAAAAGGAATACATAGTTATCAAAAGCAAAGTAAAAAAAGTAGCTTTGGTTGCTGACTTCATAGGTTTTCGCCTTCCTATCTAATGATATTCTAATACATAGTATGCATATTTAATGCATATGTTTTTTTAATATGAAAAATAATTCGATTCATCTGACTAGATGAATATATATGTTATAATCTTTGATATAAAAGCGGTAGGGAGGGGGTTTAATTTGAAGGACTTACAAAGAGAAATAGCTATGGAGTTCTTGAGAGTTACAGAAGCCGCAGCTTTAAAAGCCAGCAGATTTCTAGGATACGGAGATAAAGATGCAGTAGACAAGGCGGCTTCAGATGCAATGCGGGGTATGTTGGACCTGATATCAGTGAAGGGAACAATAGTCATAGGCGAAGGAGAAAAAGACCAAGCTCCAATGCTTTATGTGAATGAAAAGGTAGGCAATTGGAAGAATGATGCTGTTAAAGTGGATATTGCAGTAGATCCTGTAGATGGAACGCGTTTGGTGGCAAACGGTTTACATAATGCATTAGCAATTTTAGCAGCCGGCTCAAAGGGCAGCCTTATAGCCCTTCCATGTTTCTATATGTATAAGCTGGCTTGCGGTCCTGCCCTTAAAGGAAAATTGGATTTGGATGCACCTTTAAGAGAAAACTTAAAAGTCTCTTCAGCAATATTAAAAAAACAATTAAAAGATTTAACAATAGCGGTTTTGGATAGGGATAGGCACAAAAAGATAATCCAAGAGGCCCGTGAGCTAGGGGCAAGGATAAAGCTGATACAAGACGGGGACGTAGCAGCTTCCCTTGCAACAGCAATGAATGACAGCAATATAGACCTATACATAGGCATAGGTGGGGCGCCTGAAGCCGTGTTGGCTGCAGCAGGTTTAAGATGTCTAGATGGAGAAATTCAAACAAAGTTCTATATAAGGGATGAGCAAGAAAAAGAGAAAATCGTCAAAAAAGGTTTTGATATAAATAAAACATATTATACTGAAGACCTTGCAAGAGGAAATGATATAATTTTTTGTGCAACAGGAGTAAGTGATGGTGATCTCCTAAAAGGTGTACAGTTTGGAAGTTATAAAGCTACAACGTATTCTGTAGTTATGAGAGCGAAGTACAAGACTATAAGATATATAAAGGCTATACATGACCTTAAATGCAAAACAATACCTTCCAGAGAAAGAAATAGAGAAGAAAAGGTGTAAACCACCTTTTCTCCTCTATCAACTAACGATGGAGTTCCCCCATTTACCACACCTGTCTCCCCACATGGCTATAACTTTTTTATTGAGCATAACCTTTATTACTTCACAATTGTTTGAACATCCTTTGCAATAGAAACTGGTAGGCTCAAAATCTAAGTCGGTAGCTTTAAATCCTCTAAACTTGGTCTTTTGTCCGGTGTTTTCTAAATATTCTCTTGAAAGTATAGCAGCACCGATGGCACCCATCACATCATAATGCTCTGGAACTATCACTTCATGATCTATTTCTTTTTCAAAAGCAGCCTTTATCCCCACATTAGCAGCAACTCCTCCTTGAAAAACAAAGGGAGGGTTCAACGGCTTTCCTCTTCCCAGATTATTTATATAATTTCTCACCAATGCTTCGCATAGTCCATTTATAATTTCTGCTTTTGAAAACCCGTACTGTTGCTTTGAAATCATATCGGATTCTGCAAACACAGTACATCTTCCTGCAATTCTAACTGATTTTTCCGCAGTAAGCGCCATAGCGCCAAAATCTTCTATAGGTATACCCAGTCTTTGAGCTTGATGATCCAAAAATGAACCGGTACCAGCAGCACATACTGTGTTCATAGCAAAATCAACAACCATACCATCTTTGAGTATAATGATCTTTGAATCTTGTCCCCCGATTTCAAATATAGTCTTTACACTGGGGATAAAATGGGTGGTAGCTGTAGCATGGGCGGTTATCTCATTCTTCACTATATCAGCACCTACCATAACCCCTACCAACTGTCTTCCACTCCCGGTAGTACCTACCCCCATTATCTGCTCATCAGCAAATGAGTTTCCCATCTGCCTCAATCCTTCTTTTACAGCCTCTAAAGGCTGTCCACTGGTCCTTATATATTCATTAAAAACCAATTGATAATCAGAATCTATGCCTACCACATTGATGCTTACCGACCCAACATCTATTCCTAAAAAAACCTTTTTCATGTGACCCCACTCCTCATCTCATGCAAGCTTTTTTATTTTTTTATTTTTTACAAGATCTATAAATGCTTCTAATCTTGTTTGAACATTTGCCGTCCCTCTTTGTTCATCCAACGACAAGGTAAGAACAGGTATATCGTGTTCTTTGCTTATTTTAGGTATGATGCTTTGTGATACAAGTTCAGGAAGACAGGCAAAGGGCATAACATGAATAATGCCATCAAAACCCCTGTCACTAAAATCTACAATGTGTCCTACATTTTGTTTGGCATGACCGCCTATTATTATTTCAATATATTCTTCGCCTTTTTTTAATACTTCCTTTTCATGGGATTTGTTCAACCATTTAGGAATCAGGTTGAATTCTATCCATTCAGAAAGATATTGTGATCTTTCCACTTCAGCACCTAAATATCCCAATTTTTCTTCGATATAATCATTGATGGTTGGCTCCATTACTACATATATCTCGCCTACAACACCAATCCTAATCTTTTGTTCTTCAGGCACTTGATAAGTTTCTATCGAATCTATCATCTCATCTGCTTTCTTCTTTACCTGCTTGACATCTTTCATAGCATAGCAATTATCAAACATCTCAAGTATTTCTTCCCATACTCTTGTACAACTTCCTCTTTTGACCTCGTATGCCCTTGTCCTGCATATCCTCTTTTCCAATATATCCATATATTGTATCATGCGATAACAGGTCAAAACTATCTTGAACATTTTCAACCAGGAATTTTTACCTTTGACCAATTTTACTTTAGATATAAAATCTTTATAATCCCTGGTTACTTCATCGAAGATTATTACCTGGGTATCATAACCCAAACTTTTGATTATCTTGCTATGCAGCTCCCCATAGAATCCTGCTCTACAGGGTCCATGGCCTCCCGAACTGAATATAGTATCAGCTCCTGCCTCTATTGACTGAATATATGACCCCATAAGGACTTTTAGCGGAAAACATGCAAACTCAGGACTGTGCTTAACACCCAAATCTATAGTTTCTTGAGAAGGCTTTGGAGGCATAACTACATCATGTCCAAGAAGCTCAAACATTTTTTTGTAGCCAATAACAGGCCCCATATAAGGGAAGGTGACCTTCATCTATTTTATGCTCCCTTCAACTTTTTAGTTTTTTTTCGTTTAATCATGTCTACAAAGGCCTCTGCCCTTGTGAGCATGTGACTCTCCCCGCCATGCTCATCGACTCTTATAGTCATAAACGGCTTACCAAATTCATCTGAATCAAGTTCCAACATCTTTCCAATAAGAGAGTCTGGACCACAACCAAAAGCCGTAACTTGGATTATGCCATCATACTCATCATTTTCATAAAAATGATAAGCTGCACCCAACAATTTGTTGGAAAAGGTCCAAAACAATCTCTTTTTCATAGGAGTAATCTGCTTTCGTATAACATCCTCATCTAGCATCTCAAATGTAGTTATATTGGCACCCATTCCTTTGATCTTATTCAATACATCCATGCTGACAATATTATCATAAACGTCATAAACATACCCAATAAGACCTATGTTCACTGGATTCTTCTCTGAGTTCATCTTAGTGAACTCCTTTTTAGAACCAAGGGCAAGTTCCATAGCACTTAAAATATCATAACTCTGCTTGCTATATCCTCTAAAAATTTCCCATATATGCTCTGATTTTTTTAGAGCAGACTTCAGCTCTTGAGGGGACACGTCTAATAGATCTTCTAAAAATTTAAAGTTATCATAAGTACCAATATTGTCAGTAACCGAATTTATATGCGGTTCTATCAGCTTGTCTTCAACTTGAGGTAGAGAATGCTTTATCATATCAGGCAACCCCATAAATTTGGGACAAAAAAATTCTCCCTTGCGTATGCTGGTGAACCTGGGAACAAACACATAATCAACATCTTTCGACAATAAGTTAAGTATATGCCCTATATATATCTTGATGGGTACACATATTTCAGGTACTGCTTCCTTAACCCCTTCGTCAATAATTTCCCTTGAACTTATGTCAGAAACAACTACCTGTGCTCCTAGCTCTTCAAACAATGTCTTCCATAAAGGAAAATAATAATAGTATAACAATGCTCTCGGAATGCCTATCTTCATTTATCTAGACCTCCACAAAATATCAATTTAATTTACATAATAAACCTCAATCATAAAAAGAATTTATTTACCTTTTTCTATAAGCCATTTAAGAAATTTAATAGCATTATCTTTATTTTGACTATATCCAACAACAGAGATAACTTTGTCCTTATAGCTATAGCTTGTATTATCGAATATAGTTATGTCTTCTAAAGGTATGCCATATAGATGTTTTTCCGACTCTTGATCCGCATATAATCTATATCTTTGATAGTCCGTATTATCCTCAATCACACCCCTATCTATAAAAGGATCAAGATTTACAAACGCCCCCTGACCTGCAATTTCTTTATAATCCTGCTCTGAAAATGCAAATAAGTCACCACTCCTTGCACCTAACAATACAAATATTTTCTGCCTACCATAAATATCTTCTTCACCTTTGTACTGTATAGGCAGGAAATTTATTTCTTCCAAATCCGGAAAATCCTCTAACATCTTTTCACTTAATTCTTCCAATTCATCTTGATATGTAATACTACCTACCAAATATACATCTAATTTTTTTTCGGGTGGAACTTGTGGTCTAGTTACAGTTGCTATAAAACTCCATATTATAAAAGTTGCAATAATACCAACAATGTATTTCCACCAATCATAATAGAAATGATTTTTTAATCTTTCCATGTCAAACAATAAGCTTTTCACGAGTTTTTCCCCCTGTTTAAGCATATGCCGATCACTCTGTCTGTACATACTACTATATTATAATTCCATTCTTGCTACAAATCAAGTTGATAAAATAACTGATAGTATTACTTGAGGTTTGAACTGAAATATCAATCTGGATGGGATTTATAAAACAAAAAATGCAGCCATCAGCTGCATTTTTATATGTGGTAGCCCTTAGGGGATTCGAACCCCTGATACCGCCGTGAGAGGGCGGCGTCCTAACCGCTAGACTAAAGGGCCACAAAAAAATTGGCTCCGGGACTAGGATTCGAACCTAGACAATATGATCCAGAGTCATATGTGCTACCATTACACAATCCCGGAACAATCAACGAAATCTATTTTAACATATAATATAAAATGTTTCAATATGAAAATTTGAGTTAATCTAAATTTTTTTCTATCCACTCTATTGCTCTATCCATTCTCTCTATACATTTCTCTTTGCCCAGCAAAGCTATTATATCAAACAAACCAGGGCCTACAGTCCTACCAGAAAGTGCAAGCCTTGTAGGGTGTATTATGGCTGCTCCCTTTATTTGCAGCTCATCAATCAACTTCCTATATGCTTTTTCTGTATTTTCCAAATCAAATGGTTCTACATCTTGCAACACAGCCTTACCCTTTTTCAACAGCTCTACAACACCTTGCTTTTTAAAATACTTTCTAACACCCTTTTGGTCATATTGATCGAAATCTTTATAAAAATATAAACATCCTTCTGCCAGCTCTTCCAAAGTTCTCACACGACTCCTCACTGCATCTAATATAGATAACAGTCTTTTATGTGCTTCATCATTTTCTGTATCCACATTTATTCCCTGCTTTTTCAAGAATGGCTGTACTAACACTTCTATCCTATTTATAGGTAGCTGGCTCATATATAGGCCATTCATCCACGTCATTTTTTTTACATCATATACAGCTGCGTTTTTAGATACTCTGTCCAGTGCGAAAACTTTTGCCGTCTCATCCAATGATATTTTCTCTCTGCCATCAACATCTGACCAACCTAACAAGGTCAAATAGTTAACTATAGCCTCTGGCAGATACCCTTGATCCCTGAATTCCTGAACAGATGTAGCGCCATGTCTCTTGCTTAATTTACTCCTATCAGGTGCTAATATCATGGGAACATGGGCAAACTGTGGAATATCGTATCCCAAGTATTCATACAAAAGCAATTGTTTGGGAGTATTAGAAAGATGCTCTTCAGCTCTGATCACATAATTAATACCCATACTGTTATCATCTACTACACAAGCAAAATTATAAGCAGGTGTACCATTTGATTTCATTATAATAAAATCATCTAATATATCATTTCTAAACGCAACCTTACCTCTGATAAGATCGTTAACTACCACCTGACCTTCCATAGGAACCTTTAACCTTAATACAGGCTTCCTTCCCTGGTCTTTATACTCCTTTATCTGCTGCTCACTGAGATTTCTGCATTTGCCACTATACCTATAAGGCTTTTTTAGTTTTGCAGCCTCTTCTCTCTCATGGGCAAGTTCTTCAGGGGTACAATAACAATAATAAGCATATCCTTTTTCTATAAGCCTGTGCAATTCATCTTTATATAATTTTTGTCTCTCCGATTGGAAATAAGGTCCTTCATCCCAGTCGATACCAAGCCATTTAAGGCCTTCAATTATACCATCCGCTGATTCAATGGTGGATCTTTTTATATCAGTATCTTCGATCCTCAGTATAAATTTACCATTCCTGTTTCTAGCAAACAACCAATTAAAAAGTGCGGTCCTAGCTCCGCCTATATGCAAATTTCCGGTAGGACTAGGCGCAAATCTGACTCTTACTTCCGACATTATAAACACTCCTATATATCAAATATCATACTCAATACCTATCTATTATAATAAAATGTCAAGTTTATATCAACTATTAGCTCACCATCGTTTAGTTGCCCCCAAATATTGATTGCAAGAATATCCTTATCTATAATGCCTATAAATACGGCTGTACCAGGCACATATAATACCTTCCATGCTCCGCAATCTGCCGCACTATTATATGTAAGCTGCAGGGCACATTAGTCGCAACTACAGGTATTATATGCGCCCTAGATTTAAATATCGAACAGGACCTCGTATAGATTACTATCTCAATAAAAACAGCTATACCGGAAGTACATGATGCCTTATATATATACGACACAGTGCGACTTTCCCCCGGGCTGTTGTATAGACATCAAACAAATTTCCCGGGAAATCTATTGGATGCTATTTACTGCTATTCATCTTGTAACAAAGAGTATAAAGACTATCACTTAAATGTACATTCTCAATAACAACATCGTCATAAACTTTTATGTCAACTGGTGCAAAATTCCACAATGCTTTTACATTGCACTCCATAGCTTTATTGGCAACGGTCTGTGCGTTGTTTTTGGGTACACATAGCACCGCTACATTTATACTGTTCTGCTTTACAAATTCTTGTGTTAGTTTATCTATATCTAGTATCTCAATGCCCCTTATCATAAGACCTATCAATTTAGGGTTGGTATCAAACAATGCTTTTAACTTAAAACCTTTTGCTTCGAAATTAGTATAATTTGCTATAGCCTGTCCTACATTACCTGCACCTATAATTATCATATTGTTCTGTTTATTCAAACCAATTATTCTCTCTATAGCCTGATGTAATTCCTTAACATTATATCCATATCCCTGCTGACCAAATCCTCCAAAATTGTTCAAATCCTGCCTTATTTGAGAGGCAGTTATCCCCATTCTAATACTGAGCTCTTTTGAAGATATTCTATCTATACCATTGATAAAAAGCTCTGATAAATATCTATAATATCTAGGCAAACGTCTTATGACAGCTTCTGGAACCTTATTAGAGTTTTCTTTCATATACGTCCCCCCTCGTAAATATTCATATTGTTAATTTATTAACAATCAACTAAATTATATCATTCTTTTTGTATTAATACAACATAGAGTTAAGCTTTAAAAAACTATACTTTTATCTGAAAAAATATAGCATTGCTCAACTTCTTTATTTTATCGCTTATTTTTGTTAAAATTACATTATAGATATAAAAAACCATAGATTATTTTTACTTGTTACACATTTACATCTAGGAGGATTTTAATGGCAATAGTTTCTTTAAGTAATGTGTCAAAAACATTTGTAGATAAAAAGATACTGGAGAATATAGACTTAACCATTGACCTGAACGAAAAAATAGGAATTGTAGGCGTAAACGGATGTGGAAAATCCACTCTCCTTAAAATCATAAACGGCGATATATATCCTGATAAAGGAAACGTAAATAAAGCAAATAAATACAAGATATCATATCTCCCTCAAAGGTCAGAACTGGATTCGGATAACACTCTTTTTAACGAAATGCTAGAAATATTCAATTATTTTATAGATATGGAAAAATCAATTCGGGAACTTGAATTAAAGATAAGCAAAGACCCAAATAATACTCAATTGCTTAAAAGATATGCTGAACTACAGGAGGAATTCGATTCTTCTGGAGGCTATGCATATCAAAGTCAGATAAAAGGAGTGTTAAATGGGCTTGGTTTTAACGATGAGGATTACAGCAAAAAAATTTCATCCCTGAGCGGAGGACAAAAAAGTAGGGTATCGTTAGCAAAAATATTGCTGGAAAAACCTGACCTGCTATTGTTAGATGAGCCCACCAACCATTTAGATATAGAGGCTACCGAGTGGTTAGAATCATTTTTATCTGGCTATAAAGGCAGTATCATCATTATTTCTCATGATAGATATTTCCTAGATTCATTAGTAGATACTATTTACCAAATCGAGAATGCAAAAATTACTAAATATAAGGGGAACTACACTGAATATCTAAATCAAAAAGAAATATTAGATCAACAGAGAATAAAACAATATAAAGAAAATCAGCTGGAACTCAAAAGACAAGAAAGAATTATACAAAGATATAGATCTATAAATACCCAGCGCAGCATAAAGGCTGCAAGAAGTAGAGAAAAAGCCGTTGAAAAGATGGATATAATGGATAAGCCTGTAATACTTCAAGAAAAAATGAGATTTTCAATCCCTGTAAAGAAACAAAGCGGAAAAAAAATTCTGTCCATCAAGGGGTTATCAAAATCCTTTGGCGAATTGGAACTATTTAATTCTGTTAATCTTGATATATACAGAGGTGAAAGAATAGGATTTATAGGTAAAAATGGCACAGGCAAAACTACCTTATTCAATATCATCTTAGGAAAATATCCTCCTTCTTCAGGAGAGTACACAATTGGACACAATGTGGAAATAGGCTATTATGATCAGGAACAAAAGACACTAGATGCTACCAAAACAATCATCGATAATATATGGGATTGTTATCCGCATATGAAGGAAACTGACATACGCAACATGCTCGCAGCTTTTCTATTTAAAGAAGATGATGTATTTAAGACAGTCTCAACTTTAAGCGGCGGTGAAAGAGCTAGAGTCGCACTGCTCAAAACCGTTTTGTCAGGGGCAAACTTATTCCTGTTGGATGAACCCACAAACCACTTGGACATACAATCAAAAGAGGTGCTGGAACAGGCCTTAATAGAATATAAAGGTACAATGATTGTGATATCTCATGACAGATACTTTTTAGATAAAATAGCCACTAGGATATTAGAGCTAGAAGATGGAAAGATAAAAGATTACAATGGTAATTACACTTACTATAGGCGTAAAAAAAATGAACTATTATCAACTAGTATTGATAACAGTCCTCCACCAAAGCCTGTAACGGATAAAAAGCAAAGTATAAAACAATGTGATATAAAATCACAAAAATTAGAAAAGATTGAAGAAAAAATTCAACAGAGAGAAAACCAAATCAAAGAATTTGAACACAAGATGTGTGATCCGTCGTATTATTCTGATCCGGATAAGTCTAAAGAAATAAACATAAAATACAACAACTATAAAGCGGAATTAAACAACCTATACACCCAATGGGAGGAGTTAATCTCATAGTTCTATGAGATGGACTCCTTATATTTTATTAGTTAATTCTAAAAAATTAGTCTTAGCATTACTGACATGTCTAGTTAACAGTTCCTCTGCAACTTCAGCATCTTTATCTTCAAATGCCTTCATTATAGCTTTATGCTCTTTTAAAGTCTCTTTAGCTCTCCCATGAAACTTAAGTGAACCCAACCTGGCTCTCTGTATAAAATGATGCAAAGTAGTAAGGGTAGTCCTTAATATTTTACTCTTACTTGCCTCGTATATGATGTTGTGAAACCTGCTATCCAACTTAGCAACCTGTTCTAAATCATTCTTATTAGTATAATAATCCATAAGCTCTATAGTTTCCGCCAACCGTTTCATTTCATCCGGTGTAATCCTCTCTACCGCCCATCTGGCAGCAAGCCCCTCCACCATGCTTCTAAGGGTAAATATGTCTTCTATATCTTGTTGGGATACCCCCTCAACAATTACATATTTGTTTGGTACACAGGTTACCAAACCTTCCAGCTCCAATTGTCGGAAAGCTTCTCTTACAGGAGTCCTGCTCACCCCTAATTCTTTTGCTAGTCTGCTCTCTACCAAAGTATCCCCTGCATCATATTTCCCCTCCAAAATCATATCCCTGATATGCTCAAAAACTACACCCCTCAATGATTGTCTATCATGCAGGTCTGATTCGATCAATTTTCTTATCAAATCAAATTTCCTCCTTTATTCTACTACTTTCCAATTTCTAATAAATATCACTATCGAAAATAATTATGATACCTCCCGTGCTCCGCAATCTACCGCACTTTATTATATATAAATACTTAAAATGAACCGCTTATAAATATTTGGCTAAAAAACTTGGCAAACGTAATGCAGGAAATGTCAGTTAAGCTTTCCCTACCTGAGCGTATGGGAGTTCATATACGACACAGAAGGACCGTCCCCTTGTGCACTAATATATAAATACACCCACAGCACCTGCTAATACGATGATCAATATAGGATGCACCTTGAATTTGACTGTTGCTATCAACGAACCTAATAATATGATAACAGCCTTAAAATCTATTGAATTTAACATACTTTTAAGGTCTATAACATTTATGACAGTACCTGTTTTTAATAGAGCGCTCTGTCCGATAAGTACAGCTGCGGTAGCAATCAACCCCGCTACCACCGGCCTTATTCCATACAGCATTCCTTTTACCAGCCAATGCTCTTGAAACTGAAAGAAAAATTTAGATACAATAATTATTGTTATAAAAGATGGGAGTGCAACGGCAATAGTAGCAACTGCTGCAGCGCCTAACCCTGACATCTTGATACCTACAAAAGTAGCTGAATTGACGGCAAATGGTCCGGGAGTCATCTCGGCTATAGCTATAATATCTACAAACTCCTGAACGCTCAGCCAACCATTAGTCTCTAGCTCCTGTCTTATAAGGGGTATCATTGCATATCCTCCGCCAAAAGTGAAGGCACCTATTTTAAAAAAACTTAAAAATAATCTTATATAGATATTCATGATGCATTTCCCCTCTGTTTGTTGTTCAACAAAATACCTGCAACCGCTCCACCTATCACTACCCATATTGCATTTATCTTTACCCATATTATTAATATAAAAGCCATTATAGCTAATATGAGGCCCTGATAATCCTTAATTCCTGCTTTGCCCAGCTTTATCACGGCAGATACAATCAAGGCAACTACAGCCGCTCTTATTCCGGTAAAGGCACGGTCAAAAACCGGATGCTCTCTAAATTGCATAAAATAAGTAGCTATGAGTGATATAATGATGAATGATGGCAACATTACCCCGATACAGGCAGCCACTGCCCCTGCTATACCTTTTGTCCTATAGCCTATAAATATAGCTGAATTGACTGCTATCACTCCAGGCACCGATTGAGACAAAGCCAATATATCCAATAGTTCTTCTTCATCTACCCAATTTTTATTGTCTATTACTTCTCTCTCTATAAGCGGAATCATAGCGTATCCCCCGCCAAAAGTGAACGCACCTATCTTAAAAAAAGTACTGAATAAATCAAAGTAAATATTTTTTTTCATATAATCTCCTTCAATAAAATATTTCCTTAATCTATACGTGAACTTAATATTTTTAAATAAAACAAGGGTAAAGCAAAAAAGCGTACTTTACCCTATATATAATTGATTTACCTGTTGATTTTTATATAATTGATCAACCCACCTGCCAAAATAACATCTGTCAATCTTTGTGACAAGTTCATCCTTACCTTAAATTGGTTGTTTTTTGTAAGGTTTTTGACAGTAATTTCTCCCTTTGATTTTACCTGCTGTACAGCATTTTCTATAACAAGAGTATCCTGTTTACTTATATTATCATAGTCTTTTTCATCTACAAAAACCATAGGCAATATCCCTGAGTTGATCAAATTAGCCATATGAATCCTTGCAAAGGATTTGGCAATTACCCCTTTTATCCCAAGATAAAGAGGTACCAGAGCAGCATGTTCCCTGCTTGAGCCCTGACCATAATTATGCCCTGCAACTAGGAAACCTCCACCGGATTTCTTCGCCCTCTCTGGGAATGTCTCGTCTACAGGAGTGAGACAATAATCGGACAGATGGGGTATATTTGATCTAAAGGGCAATAATTTAGCATTTGAAGGCATTATATGATCTGTTGTGATATTATCCTCCATTTTCAGAAGAACACTGCCCTCCACTCTATCTTGTAATTTTTTGTTTAAAGGAAATGGCTTTATGTTTGGTCCCCTTATAACCTCAACCTCTTGCCCTTGAGGTACAGGGTCTATCACCATATTATCATTGACTTTAAACTTTTCAGGAATTTCTATTTCGATTGGATCCCCTAATGTCCTAGGGTCAGTTATACATCCAGTAAGAGCTGATACAGCAGCTACCTCAGGACTTGCAAGGTATACTTCTGCACTAAAGGTTCCACTCCTGCCATAAAAATTCCTATTGAACGTTCTTACAGATACACCATTACTGGGAGGAGCTTGACCCATACCTATGCAGGGACCACATGCACATTCCAATATCCTGGCACCTGCATCTATCATATCTGCCAAAGCTCCGTTTTGTGCCAACATATTATAAACCTGTTTGGAACCGGGAGATATAACGAGACTTACATCGGGACTCACTGTTTTACCTTTTAATATATTTGCAACCTTCATCAAATCTAAATAAGATGAGTTGGTACAACTGCCTATTGCAACCTGATCAAGCTTTGTTCCTTCAATATCCTTTACCTTGACCACATTATCAGGACTATGAGGCTGCGCAATAAGGGGCTCTAATGAGTCCAGATCTATCTCTATAGTCTCATCATATACAGCACCATCATCCGCCTTCAATTCAACCCAGTCTTCTGCTCTGTCCTGAGCTTTTAAAAATTCTAATGTTCTCTCATCGCTGGGAAAGATAGAGGTGGTAGCTCCTAACTCGGCACCCATATTGGTAATAGTAGCCCGTTCCGGAACAGATAGGCTGGAAACACCTTCCCCTGAATATTCGATAATCTTTCCTACTCCACCTTTCACGCTCATAATACGAAGCAGTTCGAGTATAATATCCTTAGCACTAACCCAGGGACTTAATTTGCCCTTAAGTATTACATTGCAAACTTTAGGCATAACTAAATAATAGGGTCCTCCTGCCATTGCCACTGCCACATCTAGGCCTCCCGCCCCTATTGCAATCATGCCTATCCCACCTGCTGTAGGCGTATGACTATCTGAACCTAATAATGTCCACCCCGGCTTACCAAATCTTTCAAGATTAACTTGATGGCAGATCCCGTTCCCCGGTTTAGAAAAATATATCCCATGCTTTGCTGCAACAGTTTGAATATATTTATGGTCATCTGCATTTTCAAATCCGGTCTGCAGCGTATTATGATCGATATATGCAACAGACTTTTTAGTCTTCACTCTAGGAACATCCATGGCCTCAAACTGCAAATATGCCATAGTTCCGGTGGAATCCTGCGTCAAAGTCTGATCAATAGCAATAGCTATCTCTTCTCCCGCTTGCATCTTTCCACTTACCAAATGTTTCTCAATAATCTTTTCAACTATATTTTTTGCCATAAAATCCTCCTTATCTGTTATTTTGCCATATTCATACTATCCATATGCTCTTCATAAATATAAATAAGCTCTTTATCAAATAATGGTCTCTTTAATTCTATAGCAACCTGCCTTACTTTTGCAAGTATTTCATTGGCGATCTTTTGGTCAAGTTGAATACCATATTCATTAAACTTATTCATTATTGCTGCTGTACCAGAATGCTTTCCTATAATTATCTGTCTTTGCAAACCTACTTCTTCCGGTTTAAACACTTCATATGTTTTAGGGTTTTTCAATGCTCCATCTGCATGGATACCTGATTCATGAGCAAACATATTTCTTCCTACAATGGCTTTCCAAACAGGTAAATCTCTTCCCGAAGCAGTGGAAACATACTCTGATAATTCTCTAAATCTATCGGTACTCATATTTAAACCGTAATTCATCACATATTTTAAAGCCATTGCAACTTCTTCCAGGGCAGCATTTCCCGCCCTTTCTCCCAAACCGTTTACTGTAACCCCTACATATCTGGCACCTGCCTTAACACCTGCTAGTGCATTTGCAGTGGCCATACCAAAATCATCATGTGTGTGCATCTCTACATCTATATCCACAGCTTTTATTATTCTCTCAATCTTGGAATATGTCTGAAAGGGATCCAATATACCTACTGTATCGCAAAATCTTATTCTGTCCGCCCCTGCCTGTTTGGCAGCCTTTGCATATTGAATCAAAAACTCTTGATCACTTCTCGATGCATCTTCAGCATTTGCAGAAACATACAAACCGTTCTTTTTTGCATACTCAACTGCCCGCACCATACTGTCAAGAACCCATTCCCTGCTCTTTTGCAATTTATATTTAATATGTATATCAGATGTTGATATGGATATTGCAACAGCATCCACACCACAATCTATAGATTCCTGAATATCTTTGATAACTGCTCTGTTCCACGCCATTATACTAGCATTTAAATTGGCTTTTACAATTGCTTTTATTGCCTTCTTTTCCTCCCCACCCATTACGGGTATCCCAACTTCCATCTGATCCACACCCACTTCATCAAGAAGCTTGGCTATCCTTATCTTTTCACTATTTGCAAAAACAACACCTGCTGTTTGTTCTCCATCTCTCAAAGTAGTATCAACTATATGAACTTTATCTTTTTCCATTCCATAAGCAGCAGCCATTTAATAGCGCCCCCTTCGACACAATTTCTCAATATACCGATATGTTTTTGTTACGGTATAATTGTATACAATTATACTTGGTGTGTCAATATAAAATAAAA
>JAQVDB010000032.1:10399-27426 GCA_028698525.1 Clostridia bacterium | reverse complement strand
AGAGCCATACTTCACGGTGGGGATTTCTGGGATAGTCCCCTTCCTTCTATAGCCGTCGCCTCAGAGTTTTTGAATGTATGGAAGAGATGGACAGGTGATATTTACATAGTCCCCGGAAACCATGATCTTTTCGGAAATAATATACAAACTCTTCCCCGTACCATGCTAGGACTTATGGCCTCTTTGGATGTTGTGAAAATAATACATGAAGATACACACTTTATATTCCAAGAAGGCGATTTCAAGGTTGCAGTTACCGGCATCCCTTATCACAACGATATAGATAAACCAGGTTGTGAAAATGATTATATAGTAGGACAAAAACTTGGAGATATACATATACACATAGTTCACGGAATGCTGTCATTGAAAAAAATGGGTGATATCATAAGACATACATTGATAGATGATATAAAACAAACTAATGCTGATATAACTCTTTCAGGACATGAGCACATAGGATTTGAAAAAATATGTATAAATCAAAAATACTTTTTAAATCCCGGGGCAATTGCAAGGCTAAACAACAACATAAAAGAAGTTGGTAGAATGCCTAATGTAGTCATGATAGATATAGATAAAAATAATATAAATATGGAAATAATACCTTTAAAAACCGCACAACCAGGCGACCAAGTGTTGGACAGGAGCAAGTTGGAAGAAATTAAGTTTAAAGAGGAAAAATTCGCCGAATTTAAAAAGCTCATAAGAGATGCAGGCCACATCGAAGAATACGGGGCATACGAAATCATCAACTCAATAGCAGATAAAAAAAATATCGATAAAAAAGTCAGAGATGAAGCGATAAACAGGATAGCCCATGCAAAAGAAGT
The DNA here is from genome assembly GCA_028698525.1 of Clostridia bacterium. NCBI lineage: Bacteria > Bacillati > Bacillota > Clostridia > Clostridia bacterium. The sequence continues at coordinate 26,593 of JAQVDB010000032.1, read as the reverse complement.
TATGGGCTGATAGGAGGTTGTAGTTTTGGCTAAAATAAAACGCCTGATAATAGAAAACTTTCAAAGCCATAAATATACAGACATATATTTAAATGAAGGATTTAACGTAATAACAGGAGAATCTGATAACGGAAAATCTGCAATGCTCCGAGCGCTGAGATGGGTATATTTTAATCAGCCTAGAGGCAGTGATTTTATACGGGTAAACCAGAATGAGTGCAGGGTGCATGTGGTGCTGGATCATGATTACACAGTGGTGAGAGAAAGAACTCCATCTAAAAACAGATATATAGAAATAGATCCTGAAGGAGAAAAGACTATTTATGAAGGTTTTGGATCCAATGTTCCGGAAGAGATTAAAAAAAGACTGGGAATCTATGATATAAACATAGACAACGACATAACAATAAACCTAATACTTCAGGAACAATTGGAAGGAGAGTTTTTACTTGACAGGACATACACCGGTTCTATCAAAGCCAAAACAATAGGCAGAGTCTATTCTGTACACTATATAGATTCAGCTATAAGAGATATTCTAAAAGATGAAAACAGGGTAAGTATGGAAATAAAAAGATTGGAACAGGATATTGAAGATATTCAAAACAACCTTGAACAGTTCAATTATTTAGCTCCATTAGAAAATAAATTGAATTCTATATTCAAAAACATACAAAAAATTGAACAGCTGCAAGCCATACAGACATCTCTTGAAAAATATAGAAGCTGGTACAAGGATGTAGATTCTAAAATACATCAAAACAGTTTAGTGGTGGATAAATTAGCTGATATAGATAAAGCCGAAGAACAGCTGGATAATGTGGAAAAGAGATATGATTATTACAGGATGCTTTTAAATCTTAAAAAAGAATATAATTCAACCAACTCCAGGATACAAGAAAACATCGACATATTAGAGAACATAAAAAATACACATATGATAGAAACAAATCTTGGAAACATAAGAGCTATGTTGGAAAAACACCAAGGTCTAACAACAAATAGCTCCTATCTAGTCAATATAAAGACAGAGATCAAGAGTATGAATAATATATTATCTACAACAAAGCATCTTAATGAGGCTGTACAAGTATTAGAAAACATCTCTCGTAAATTGGTCTCTGTACAAAAAATACAAAGTGCAAAAAAAGAATATGATGACTGTACCAAAAGACTCAAAAATATCCAGTTGACCCTTGAAAAGACTCATAACATCGATAGTGCTGATAAAGACTATTCAAAACTAAAGGCTATTATGCAGCAGGCTGAAACCTTAAAACAGTTAAAACAAAAGCTTGAAAATCAGCAAAAAAGGATACATGAACAACAAATAATAATAAAAAATAAAAATGCCGATATAGAGAATAAATTAAAGCAATATAAACAATTGTTGTTACATATGGGCAAATGCCCTACTTGTTTCAGCAGTATAGACAACATAACCGTCGAAAGGATAATAAAAGAATTTAGATAAGTGGAGGAATAAAGCAATGACTAACCAAGAAAAACTCAATATATTAAAAGATGGCCTTACAAAATCAATAAAGTTAAGGGATCAAGCACTAGCACGAAAAGAATCATATGAAGAAAGAAAAAAAGAAATAGAAAAAAATATAAGAGAACTGGGAGTGGAGCCTGATAAAATAGACCAAGAGCTTAAAAAAATCGAGGCAGAAATCAAAGAGCTGATGGAACAGACTGAAAAGCTGATTCCTTTTGAACTGCTGGAAAAATTCAATATAAAGTAAGGGATGATTGTTATGGATCTTTCCCATATAAAACAATATTACAGTTCTTTAAACAAGCAATACCATATTCAAAAAGGAAGACAAGAAGAACTAAAAAATATAAAAAAAGAAAAAATCAAAAAAGTAGAAAATCTAAATCAAAATCTGGATATATATACCCAAGCTAGATTGTTATTGCAGGATGCCTCTGTAAAAGCTAGGGAACAAGCCAAATACACTATAGAGAGCATGGTAACCAAGGCCCTACAATATATCATATCTCCAGATATGAGCTTTGAGGTTGAACTGACTGAAAGCGGAAATAAACCTGTGGCAGAATTCTATGTAGTATCAGAACATGATGGGTTGATAGTGAGAAATCGCCCTGCCGATGCAAGGGGTGGTGGCATAGCAGATGTTGTATCCCTGGCTTTAAGGCTTGCCCTTTTACAAAGTTCCAGGCCGGAGATAGATGCCCCTCTAATTTTGGACGAACCGGGAAAACATATAAGTGAGATGTATATAAAAAATGTAGCTGGCTTCTTGCAAGAGATATCCAAAAGCTTTGATAGACAAATAATAATGGTCACCCATAATAAATACCTTGCTGAAATAGGTGACAGCTCATTCCGTGTAGAGCTAAAAGATGGAGAAAGTCAAGTTACTAAAGTTGATATTTAGGTGAAGTGATAAAAATGAATGATAAATTGTCTAATAAAATAGAAGACATAAATCGACACCTCAGATTGAAACAGAGCAGTAAAATGCGAAGAGAAGAGTTGCGGAGATTATTAGCCCAAAAAGTAGGCACTTTTGTAAATGCAGAGTACCGGGACCAATCAGCTTTAAACCTATGTAAAGATAACGGTTTGATTGGTGTAGATGGATCGCTTATGAGCATGGGCACAAATTATCCCTACGAAATAACCGTATTCCGCTCATACTGTAAGTGCACTAAAAAAAATGAAGGTGAAAAAGATTTGATTTCTGACAGCAGGGTATTCTGTCCATTATATGATAAAGACAAAGATATGCTGCAGCGTATGATAGAAAACAGCCAAGGCAGCCTCACTCAAGAGACTGCTGCCCATAAATTTAAAAAAGATACCCTGGCCTCTCTTGAGTTGTCGGTGGCAATCAGAGGTATAAAACAATTCAAATCAAGAGTAATCCTGATGGATGGTGGTTTTTACAGATTTATCATATCTGCTCCAAGGCTATGGGAAGAATTCAAGCAACTATGTCTGAACACTAACACTTTAGTTGCAGGAGTAGTAGAAGAAGTAGGTACCCATAGCCTCTCCGAGTTGATGCAGAACCAGCTGCCAGACTTTATGCATAGAGATTACGATCGGGAGATGCTATTTGGTGTACTGAACACAGGGGAATACCTAAAAATCCATCCCTCTATAAATATAAAAAATGGATTCTATACCTGCTTTGCCAGATTTTCTAACCACCCTCAACCGATAGCCATAGACCTGCTCAATGAACAGCTGGCATATATTCAGGATATTATGAACCTAATCGCCTGCCTCACCCCGTCAAACAGCAGAGGTATACCTCTTTGGATAGACATAATAGATAGGGAAGTGAGAATAACAAAAAGAGAGATGGAAATACTTATCGATTCTGTATTTGATTCAGATACAAAAGAAATATACTTTATGGCTAATGAACAAAGAAGACAGTATTAAACGGAGATGATGAAAATGAAATTTCAGGTAGTAGGCTGTACCAATCAACAGGAAATTTTTGTGGCCTCCACCCAAAGAAAATTCAATATAAATGAATATCTGATAATAGAAGACGAGGATCATAACAATCCGGTAGGAGAGGTTATGGAAACATCCTCCTTCAATAAGTTCATACCTATGGTAGATGAAAAAAGCTCTATATTGGATGACAGTGTAATGAAAAATCTTTCACAACTGGGCTTTGATATAGACAAAGAAACAGTACACATTGCAAAGGTGAGAATGGTAGGGGAACTTACCAGACCTATAACCGTAGCATCTTCAGTAAGATTGCCCCAGTTCAAAGAAATAGAACACATAGTCATGCAAAAAAGGCCTGAAAAAGGTCTGGCTTTAGGAGTGATACGTGGCACAGAAAACATACAGAGTTCTCTTCCCAATGAGTTGAAAAATATATCTCTTTTATATGATAAAAACAGAGGAATCATCCCACAACAAGGCATTCCCTTTGTGTATGATTACTATGCTTTGAGAGAATATCCCCATATAGGTATCTTCGGCGGGAGCGGGAGCGGCAAAAGTTTCGGTCTCAGGGTCATACTGGAAGAACTTATGAAAAAACGGATACCCACACTCCTGCTGGATCCTCACTTTGAAATGGATTTTACCCAGACCTTCGAAGGTCTGCCTAAAGATTATATAGAAAATTTCTCAAGGATGAGCTGCTATTGTACAGTAGGCCATGACCTTGGTATAAAATTTGAGGATCTTACATCGGATGAGTTGTGCAATGTTCTCTCATCGTCTAAATACATTACAGAGACTATGGAAACCGCCATAAAGAGCATACATCAGAAAAATGATTCTCTGATCTCTTTTACCTGTAAAATAGAAAGACTGATAGATGCATTTGAAAAAGGAGACCGGGAAATAGAAAAGTTAGCATCTGAGGATCCGGATGCACGAAAAACATATAAAATCTATCAAAAGTATAAAAACAGTGTACAAGGTTTAGGTACCCTGAAAGGCATTGCCTGGAGACTAAACGCTCTCAAATTTCAAGGCATATTCAACTATGATATATCCAAGGTGGAAGAGGGGTTAAAGCATAGAAAAACAGTTGTAGTGAGGGGAAATATAAATATTCTAAAGACAATCGCAGGCTATCTAATAAACACCCTATATAAAAAAAGAAGGACTTATAAGGACACACTTCAGGATTACAGCCCAGAAAAAATAGAAGACCATGAGAAATTTCCACCCTTTGTTGTAGTATTGGATGAAGCCCATAACTTCAGCTTTAAAGGGGACATAATGACACCTACAAAGTGGACATTGAGAGAAATAGCCCAAGAAGGCAGAAAATATGGTGTGTTCCTGATACTGGCAAGCCAAAGGCCGGCATTGATTGATGATACAACAGTAGCCCAGCTCAATACCAAGATCATATTTAGAACTGTAAGGAGCTCGGATCTGGATGTTATAAAAGAAGAAACAGACTTGAGTTCTGCTGAAATAAAACGCTTGCCCTATCTAGACTCAGGAAATGCTTTCATTTCAAGTGCTTGCATTGGCAGAAGCGTATCGGTAAGATTTAGGGTAACAAAAACCAAATCTCCCCACGATATACATCCTTTTGATGAATTGGAGGATATGGACCAAACATCCAAACTGAAAAAAATTCTTATCGACTTTTTGCCCCTCCAAATTGAAAGCATAAGCAATTATCATAAAGAAATAAACAAGCAGATGGGACAATTCCTCACTGTGAAATATATATCGGAAACACTAGAGGAGATGGAACAAGAGAACATTATCGCAAAGGAAGACACCCCTTTTGGTCCTAGATATATAAAAAAATAAAATCATATGATTAAATGCATAATAATAGGGTAGATAATATATGTATGGTATTATATAATTAAAAATTAAAACGATTAGGAGGTATAGTATTATGAAAATTACAAACATAGCTGATCCAGAGGGTTTTTTTAAAAAAGTTCAGCAGTGCAAAGGAAGAGTAGAGCTGGTTACGTCAGAAGGAGATAGGATCAATCTCAAGTCAAAGTTAAGCCAGTATATAATGCTCACCAAACTGTTTTCAGAAGCAAAAATAGGGGAAATGGAAATATTAGTTTCCGAACCAGAAGACCTGCATCTTATCTTAGATTATCTCATAAGAGGATGATCACATCCTCATATCATCAAATGTTTGCTTGAGTACAACAACAAGCCATATCCCGCCAATAACAGCATTGACTATCTCCGATAATGGAAATGCATACCAAACTCCATCCAGCCCAAAATAAATACCCAACACATACATAGCCGGCAACAGCACAATAATCTGCCTCAAAAATGAAAGCAGCAAACTAGGCAAACCTCTACCTAACGCCTGGAAAGTAGTGCCGGCCACAATGGCGGGACCTATGATGGGAAATGCAAGGCTGATGGTTTTAAGAGCCTTTACCCCTATCTTTATGAGTTCTGCATCATCGTTGAACATCCTTACCAATTGTTCTGCAAAGACTTGAAACACAATAAATCCTGCAAAAGTAAATGCAAACCCTATGACAAAAGCAGCCTTTATGGCTTTTTTCATTCTGTCAGGGTTTCTATGTCCATAATTATATCCCAATATAGGCATAAATCCATGGTTCAACCCAAATACCGGCATAAATACAAATGACTGTAACTTGAAATATATACCTGCAGCAGCGATAGCAGTAGTAGAATATGACACAAGTATCTTGTTCATTCCAGCTACCATAAAACTTGCTAAAAACTGCATAACCATAGCGGGAAATCCTACCTGATATATGGATTTTATTATAGAAAAATCAAATTTAAAGTTCTTGATATTTATATCTAAATCATTTTTTTCACTGAATAAAATAAACATCATAAAACTTCCACTGATTATCCTGGACAAAACAGTTGCAAAGGCAGCACCTTTTATTCCCCAACGCGGAAACCCCCATAATCCAAAAATAAATAGAGGATCTAATATCACATTGAGTATAGAACCTATAAGCATTGTAATCATAGGGATAAATGTATTGCCTTGGCCACGGAGTATATTATCTGCTAGCATGGGAAAAAACAGTGCAAAAGAACCCATGAGTATAATACTTATGTATTCGGAACCCATCTGTATCAGCTCTTTATCCTCGGTAAAGGCTGCAATTATTTCATGAGAAAAAAACACTCCTACAAAAGCAACTACTATACCATAAATTACAGCTATCAGCATCACATGTTCAGCTGCATTTGTAGCCCGTTTCTTATCACCCTTCCCTAGCAATCTAGATATGAGAGAACTCACCCCTACACCTGTACCAACGGCAGTTCCTATTACTATTAGCTGGACTGGAAATGCAAGAGATAATGCAGACAATGCCTGCTTGCTTATACGCCCCACATATATGCTATCTACAATATTGTATAATGCTTGCACCGCCATAGCTATTATAGATGGTATGGATAACCTAAATAACAACGGTACAATAGCTTCATTTCCTAATCTGTCTGACACTGCAGTTTGTTCCAAGAGATCACCTCGAAAAATTCAAATGCTTTTTCTATCTTACATTATGGATATTTCTTTGTCAATTAATTGAAATATAATAAAAATTTGCATCAACCCTTTGCTAGCATATATAATAACTATGATAAAGTTTAGCTTTATGCGACAAAAATACTATAGTAATTATTATATGTACCATTGGAAAAAGATACAATATGAGAAAGAAGGCTAAAAAAACAAGGAGGCCCAGAATTGCAGCTTATAAAGATACGAGGAAATTCATACTATATAAATGCACCCACTAATATAGGAGTATATTCATTCAAAAACAAAAACTGTTTGCTGGTAGATACAGGCATAAACAATACACAGGCTAGAAAGATAGGAAAAGTATTGGTGGACAACCGCCTTCATACAAAACATATAATCAACACCCATGGACATACTGATCATTGCGGGGGAAATCACTTTTTCAAACAAAACTATCCTGGCTGTCTTGTATATACTTCGGAAAAAGAAAAGATATTCCTAGAAAACCCCAAACTCCATTCCTGTCTGCTGTATTGCTCTAACCCCCTCAAAGAGTTTAACAAACATCACAGCAGCCACCAATTGGAAGTTGACTTTATCCTAGAATCCGGGATGACTAAAATTGATGACCAAAAGTTCTTAGTCCAACCTCTTCCCGGACATTCTCCAGGTCAGATAGGGGTATTAACTCCCGATAAAGTATTATTTCTAGGCGATGCACTTTTCAGCCAAGATATAATGGACAAATATTCTATACCTTATCTTTTTGATATAGAACACAGCATAGATACAATGCATAAAATAAAAGACATAGATGCAGATTACTTCCTGCTTGCACACTCAGAGGCACCTGTAGATAAAGATCAAATTATAAGACTTATAGATAAAAACATCGATAATATTCAGCAACACCTAACCGATATATTGGAACTTCTATCACAGCCTATGACAAGGGAAGACCTTTTACAAAGCCTTATAATTTTAAAAGACCTTCCCACCAACTTTCTACAATATCACCTTCATTTTTCAGCAGTATCAGCTTTCTTAAAAGCCCTATATGATAATGAAAAAATAGACTATTCGATAGAGGATGGAAAGCTATACTACTTTAGAAGTCCTGCTGGGTGATATCTTGGAACTGCATATTATACAGATGGGAATAAAGCCCTGCTTTTTCCATCAGCTCTCTGTGTGTCCCCTGTTCTACAATTCCTTGATCAGTCAACACTATTATTCTGTCCGCATTCACTACAGTAGCTAGCCTATGGGCTATCACCAGAGTAGTTCTTTCTTGAGAAAGCCTATTAAGAGAATGTTGTATCATTCTCTCTGTTTGATTATCTAAAGCCGATGTGGCCTCATCCAGTATGAGAATAGGAGGATTTTTTAAAAATATCCTGGCAATAGCAATCCTCTGTTTTTGTCCGCCAGAAAGCTTTACCCCCCTCTCGCCTACATAGGTATCATAACCGTTTTCTAAACTCATTATAAAATCATGAGCATTTGCATTTTTTGCAGCCTGCACTATCTCTCCATCGGTTGCATCCAATTTGCCATATGCTATGTTTTCTTTAACTGTTCCGGAAAAAAGAAATACGTTCTGCTGTACTAGCCCTATATTTTTTCTCAATGATTTCTGAGTTACATCTCTTATATCTATTCCACCTATTTCTATTTTCCCTCGGTCTATTTCATAAAACCTGGGTATTAGACTACATAAGGTAGTCTTTCCACCTCCCGAAGGACCTACAATAGCTACTGTTTGCCCTTTCTTTATGGTAAAGCTCAAGTTTTCCAGCACATTCTTCTTGTTGTTATAACTGAAAGTAACATCCTTAAACTCTATATCCCCTTCCAGCCTTCCTACGCGTTTAGCGTTCTTCCTATCAGTGATATCTGGATGCATATCTATAATTTCCACAAACCTGGCGAAACCTGCCATTCCTTTCTGATAGTTCTCCAATAAAACACTGATCTTTCTTACCGGCTGAAGAAACATTGAAACGAATAATAAAAATCCCATTAAATCTCCGGGAGAAAGCTGATCATAGTATATAAATATACCACCGAATACCAGCACCACCAAATTGATCAGATTTGAATATAAATTTATCCCAGGAAAAAATTGGCCCATAACCTTATAGCCTTTTTGTCTGGCCTCTTTATAGTTTGTATTTCCTTCTCTGAACTTGTCCTGCTCATATCCTTCATTGGTAAAAGATTTTACTTCCCGTACCCCTGAAATACTATCCTCCACTTGTGCATTTATATCGGCAATCTTTATTCTCAAATCCCTAAACACCTGCTGAAGCTGTTTGTTTTTCTTTATAGCAAATATCGTCATAAAAGGCACCAAAGCAAAGGTTATCAATGCTAGCTTCCAATTCAATAACATCATTATCACAAATGAGCCGGTAAGGGTCACCCCTGCTGTAAACAAGTCCTCCGGTCCATGATGTGCAAGCTCTGCTATCTCGAAAAGATCATTGACTATCCTAGACATTATATGCCCTGTTTTTGTATTATCAAAATACGTGAAAGAAAGTTTTTGAATATGTGAAAATAACTGTTCCCTCATATCATACTCTATCCTAGTACCCAATACATGTCCCCAATATGTGACAATATAATCAAACACATATCTTAAAATATAAAGACCTAGCAGCCCTATTCCTATCCATATCAACAGTCTCATGTTCTTGGATGGGAGAACATCATCTATCACCCATTTGACCACTAGAGGAAACACCAGGTCCATGCAAGATACTATAAAAGCACAAGTAAAATCAACTATAAACAATGCCATATGCGGTTTATAATATTTAGCAAATCTTTTTATCATCTGAATTCCCCTTTATAGATGTCAAGTTTATTTAGAAATCAATTCCTCAATCTTCTTACTATATTTTATCCCCAGCCAAATCAATACCAAGGATAAAACCCCAATAATACACCATTCAATCAATGTAAAACTGATTATTCCGGCACCGGCCAGCGTGGATACAAAAACTCCCGGCATCCTCCCTAATAGTATTAGAATGATAAAATTCAATACTCTCATATTGGATAGGCCGGCCATAAAACACAGTGCATCATCAGGAAAAAAAGGAAATAAAAAAATACAAAACAATACTATGAAACTCTTTCCGACAAATACTTTGTTGTATTTATAAAATATATCTTTCCCTATCAACTTTAATACTAAGGGTTGACCAAAAACTCTAGCGATAAAAAAAGCCACTATAGAACCTAAAAATATACCTGCTCCATTTAACAAAAATCCATTTATTATTCCAAAAAGAGCGCCTCCCACAATCCCTGTCAGGTTACCCGGTATTGGCGCTATTATAACCTGCAAAAATTGAACCATAAAAAAGATAAGGGGAGCCCATAGCCCAAAACCTTTTACAAAGTCTTGTAACCTTTCAGCCGAGCTGAATATATATTTGAACTGCCGATAGTATGGGCTATTTAAAAAAAATATAAACAAAACAACAATGGCACATACAACAATCGTGCCAATGATAAACTGTTTTGATCTACTCAAAGGGACTACCTCCTAACCTTTATACGGAACCCTTCTATCAGGGCAGCTCTTTCTTGTACATAATTGACAGTTTTGGAAACTTACCGTAGTAGGAAAATAAAAGCCTGATATACTTTTGTTAGGAATCATCAAACAGCTTTGGGTGAGTTTTACTCCTATCAAAGATTCAACGTCTCCAAATATGGAAAATAATCTTTCTTGCTGCTCTATCGGCCACACGTCTATATCAGCTGAACCGGGATTCATGGAAGCCATCTTTTTCATTGCATATTTATCTTTTATATACCTGTTTATAAATAAAATTGCATCTTGCAAGGCCATCTCCTTCAGCACGTCCAGCCAAAACCTTTCCAGCACATCTTCTAGCCCTTGCTCTAAATCTTCCAATTCATTGCCACATGTAGCTATATACGGAAATATCCTATGTACATCTTTCAAGTTTTTTACCATTGTTTTACTTTCAAATATCGCCTCACCTATATCGATAGAATCATCAGTCTTTTTTTCTATGAAACTTACTTTGTAAACTGCTTTGGGTTTGATCAGAGGAATTGCTTTATCCAATAAATCATCCACGTCACCCTTTAATGACATATATTTATCTAAATTAATTCTTCTATAGAACTTATCACTATCAAATTTAAAATCAATATCCCGGAATATTTCCACAGCTAACTCCTCCCTATTTCACATCTTGCCCGACCTCAATATAGATACCAACAGCAAAATTCCCATCATTCCTGCTCCAACATATCCTAAAATACCAAAGATAGAAATATCGTATATCTTAGGCCCTACATTTGCATTTATAACTATAGCCGATGCCACAATCAACGCAGCTACTATAAGTCCAAAAACAAGCCTGTTTACCATTTTGCTCAATTCACTGATACTATTTTCTAAATTTATATGTTCCATCTGGACTTTTAACTTTCCTGCCAGGGCACTGTTGACCAACTCCAGCATTTTTGCCGGCAATTTAATCCCTGATTTTGAAAAAGCATAAATACTTTCTAGATGTTCTAAAAAATCCTTTTTCAGATCCCTGTTTTCCAGCATTTTTTCTTTTACATAGGGTATAGCTATATCCATAATGCTTATTTCAGGAGCCAACTTGGTGAGCAATCCTTCAATTGTCATTATGCCCTTTATAAGCATGGTCACATCACTGGGCATGGCTATATTGTTTCTTTTTGCAGCTTTTAGGACTTCGTCCATAAATCTAGGTAAGTCTATATTGTAAAAAGACCTGTCTATATAGCTGTTGTATATCTGTTCTATATCGGAATATAATCTGTTGATATTTACCTTTTTCCTCATAATCCCTATCCTGATCACCGACTGGGTCATGGAATCCAAATCCCCCATAGCAACAGCATACAAAAATATATTAAGCTTTTTCAGCATTTTTTCATCCAGCATCCCTACCATGCCCAAATCCAGATAGGCTATTTTTTTGTCGTCTATCAATATATTGCCTGGATGGGGATCTGCATGAAAAAAACCGTCTTCAAAAATCTGCTTTAGATAGTTTGATGCAAGTTTTTCGGCTATCTCTTGTACATCATAACCTTCTGTCTCCAAAGTGTTTATATCAGTAATCTTTATGCCCCCTATGTAATCCATCACCAGTATATTAGAGGTAGTATATTCATCATAAGGCCGAGGACATTTTATATATTTAATATCTTTGTTGTTATCTCCAAACCGATGCAGGTTTTGGGCCTCTTTTTTTAAATCCAGCTCCTGTTGAGCTGTTTTCCAAAGCTCGTCCACAACCTGGCTGGGATCTACCACAGTGTCCTGTAATCTAAACTTGAATAATCTGGTAAGGCCTCTCAGTATGGAAATATCATTAAGCATGGTTTCTCTTATTTGGGGCCGCAGGACTTTTACAACTACTTCTCCTCCGTCCCTCATAGTAGCATAATGTACTTGTGCCATAGATGCAGTAGCAATAGGTTGCTTTTGGAAGGTTTGGAATATCTGATCTGTAGGTTTTCCAAGCTCTTCCTTTATAATATCATTTATCTGCTCATATTCTACAGCTTTTACATTATCCTGCAATTTTTCAAACTCTACGATATATGAATCTGGAAGTATATCAGGACGAGTAGACAACATCTGCCCTATCTTTATAAATGTAGGTCCCAGTTCCTCCAAGGCAAGTCGCAACTGTTCAGGATTTAATATACCTCTTTTTACCCCGTGTTTTATAAAAACCGATATTATCTGTCTTATTCTTTTTCTCTCATTCGTTTTTTTCATAGCATCACACATCTTAAAAAAATACCTTATAAAATAAGGTATTTTTAATTATTTTTCAAACTGTTTATCATATCTTTAAGTTCCTGTATATCCTGTTTTGTAGCGAAATTCATGGAATCTATCATCTGATTAAATTTCTTAACAGTTACAACTTCATCGTCTTTTTCTACATTGTCTTCTACCTTTTTCTTTAATTCTTGGTTTAATTCTTTTGCCTGTTTCAACGTTAGTTCACCTTTTTTAGCCATTTCATCTATCAATTCCACTGCTTTTTCATATGTAAATGTTGCAGTTCCCAATCCTGAAAGCAATATCTTCTTGAGAGTGTTTTCCATAAGATCACCTCCTGTATAATTTTGCCCTTTAAATATATTATTATTTATTATAATTATACTCCAAATTAAACTTTTTTAATACCTTTGTGTCTTTTTTAGTTTTCTGTTTTTAATACTGATAAATAATATCAGCAACAGGAGCATCATAAGCAATACAAAGATATAATATAAATGTCTTCTAGCTCCTTCAGCACATTTAACGGCTTGTACAACTCTGTTGCCAGCAATTAATCTGCATTCGCCTAGCTTTACTCCATTTAAGGTGAATGTCGCCTTACCTATCTCTTGTCCTTTATAGATGGGAGCTTGCAATATATCGTCCCAGACTATAGTACATCTAATATCATCAATTTCATCTTTGTTGACTATATCATTTATTCTTCTATCGGATAGTGCAACTACATAATCAGAATATCCCAGCATACCTTTTTCCACCCTTTGAATGGCTTGGATACTTCCGTCTATGGTAATATCATGCCATACAAAATTATCAAGACCATATCCAAGTAATTGCACCGAATCCTTCCATCTATCCTCCCGAGTGCTATACATCACTACGCTTATCACATCTACTTCGCCTTTTGAAGCCGAGGATATAAGACAGTATCCTGCAGGAGTGGTAAACCCGGTCTTTATTCCAGTTATATAAGGATAACCTTTTAAAAGCAGATTGCTGTTCTTCCATTTAAACCCGTTAAAATCCACCTCTTCCTCACAGTCTTCCAATTGTTCCCTTTCTATATCTGGAACAAACTCTAATGTGCCCACTATCTCTCTGAATATCTGATTCTTCATGGCTTCTACCGCGATAAGACACATATCATGTGCAGTAGTATAATGGTTTGGGTCATGCAAACCATGAGGATTTACAAAATTAGAGCTTTCTGCTCCCGCTTTTTTAGCCCTTTCATTCATCATATATGCAAACTTATCTATTGCATCATTTATACCCATATCCGGCTGGCCATAAACCTTTCTTGCAATATGTACCGCAACCACGTTTGCCGCATCATTCCCCGAGGGCAGCATAAGCCCCATGAGCAACTCCCTAAACGTGAGCTTGTCTCCATACTGCAATCCTGCATTGCTGCTATGGCTGGTTATCTGTCCCGCTTCTTCACCTACTGTTATGACTTCATCTAAGTCCCCATTTTCGATGGCTACAAGTGCTGTCAATATTTTTGTAGTGCTTGCCGGATACATCCTCTTATCCATATCCTTATGATACAATATCTTGCCAGTATTCTGCTCTGCTAGAACAGCGGCATTGCATTTTAATGTAATACAATCATGGTCGCTTTTTTTATAGCTCATTCCCAAAAGTAGGGGAATAGAAAATATCACCAAAAAAAATATACCAATAATCTGTCTCTTTCTCATCACAACATTCCCTTATAAAAACCTTTCATATAAAAAATTGGTATACAACTATAGCTAAAATAGTAGATACTATACCTACACATGTACCCGCAATAAGTTCAGTGACTTTATGTCTCTTTTGTGTCAATCGGGCCCAAAACACTATTGGAATTAAAATACAGGTATATAAAGCATAAGGCCCTATCATGTACACCATTAGAGTTATAGGACCAGACACCCCACAGGCATGCCCACTGGCCTTAAAACCAATCACCTTATTTATAAAGGCCAGCACTCCTCCGGAAAAAAGATAAGCCAGAAAGATTAGCAGTACACCCTTGGGAACTTTAACTAAAAAAGATACTACCGTACCTATCACATATCCCAATACCGCCATTATAAATGCAAGTTTCCTTTCTCCTGCTCTCCCTTGTTTTCTTATGGAAGGAATGAAATATTTTAAACCATAAGCTGATATAGGCATTAAAGTGAGGAAAAATAAAGTAAATACATACCAGTTCAAACTATAATTAAAATACTCCCCTTTAACAAAAAAAACTGTCGTTATGGCAAAGGCTGCAATAATGGGAACTACAGTGATTACACTCACTATTTTTGCTAGCCTTGACTGCATATGCCGCCCCCCCCTCTCCCTTTAAATATAATATAATACAATATATGGCGGTTGTCTAATATATTACAAAAATTTAACATATAACTTTCAAATTTCTGTGTACTTCAATTCCTGCTGTACATTGAACTCTTTCATCTGCCTCACTACCATGATAAAAGTTATCAAGGCAGATAGTATATCCGCAACCGGGAATGCTCCAAATACACCGTTCAATCCAAAATACAGAGGAAGTATCAATACCAAAGGTATTAGAAATAATATCTGCCTGGACATGGATAATATCAAAGAAGGCAAAGCCTTGCCTATAGCCTGGAATATACTGGCCCCTACTACCTGAAAGCCTACAAGGGGTAAAGCTATAACGATAATCCTCATAGCATATGTACCGGTTTCAATTAGTTCAGCATCCTGATTGAACAGAGAAATAATCTGTTCAGGGAAAATCATCAACACAAAAAAACCTATAACAGACATTGCTGTAGCATAAAATATCCCCAATTTCACTGATTTTCTAACCCTATCATATTTTCTAGCACCATAGTTATATCCAATTATAGGCTGCAATCCCTGTACAATACCAAACATAGGCATAAAAACAAATGAAAGCAATCTATTTATCACCCCAAACGCTGATATAGCTATATCTCCCCCGTATTTTGCCAGGCCGTTATTTATAACTATAGCCATGAAACTTCCGGCAACCTGCCTAGCAAAAGAAGGGGAACCTATAGAAAAAATCTCTTTCAGAAGATCCACATCTATAATAAGGTTTTTCCATTTGAATTTTACCTGGCTCTTTCCACTTATAAAATAATAAATCAGATAAATCACTGTAGCAACCTGAGACAATACAGTAGCAATAGCAGCGCCTTTTACACCCATTTTGAAAACAAATATAAATATAGGATCTAATATTATGTTTAACCCTCCGGAAATAAGCATGCTGCCCATCGCAACCTTAGCATTTCCTTCCGATCTTATTATATTATTACTTGCCATAGCAAATGAAAAAAATACTGTTCCCAACAATATTACTTGCATATATTCCACCGAATAAGGAAGTATATTCTC
>JAQVDB010000032.1:0-10299 GCA_028698525.1 Clostridia bacterium | reverse complement strand
TTTCTTATTTCAGGTACTACCTTTTCACCTTTGGGGGTAATATAAAGTTTATAAGCCCTCTTATCAAGCTCATCCTGTTTTCTTACCACATATCCCTGGTTTTCCAGCTTTTTTATAGCCCTACCTACAGTGGCCTTATCCAATTTGTTTATATCGGAAAGACTCTCCTGACTTATTCCGTCATTCTTGGACAACAACAAGAGCAATCCATACTGACCACTCCCTATATTGAATTCCTCCAACCTCTTACCTATATAACAATGCCCCGCCCTGTAAATATACGATAAATATCTTCCTATAGAACTATCCTTATCCACGTTTCTCTCCTTTCATCGATGTTCTTATATACAAGGTTCCGTACGTGTAAGATTCTATATCTGGTGCATATAATACCTGGAGATGCGACTAATCTGCTTTCTAAAATTATAACAAAAAAATAGTTGCGTATGCAACTATTTTTTCTGGTATCTAATCATAGGTTTCCTAGCAGCCATAACTTCATCCAGCCTCTTGACAGGAGCATCATGAGGCGCATCCTTGAGAAGCTGTGGATCTGTCCTGGCCTCTTCTGCTATTCTTATCATAGCATCTACAAAACCATCCAACGTTTGCCTACTCTCAGTCTCGGTAGGCTCTATCATCAAGGCTTCCTTTACTATTAGAGGAAAATACACTGTTGGAGGATGAAAACCATAATCAGTCAATCTTTTTGCAACGTCCAGCGTTGTTACTCCTTCGGGTGCATCCTTGAGTCCTCCCAACACAAATTCATGCATACACACCCCTTCAGCAGTCATATTATAATCGTCTTTTAATTTATGCATCAAATAATTTGCATTGAGCACCGCCATTTCACTAGCCTGCTTGAGCCCGTTAGCCCCCATGGCGAGTATATAAGCATATGCCTTTACCATGACACCGAAGTTACCATAAAAACTTTTTACCTTGCCTATGCTTTCGGGCCTATGGTAATCCAATGAATACACTCCATCTTTAAGCTCTATTGCTGGCAAAGGCAGGAAGGGAGCTAACTTGCTTTTTACTCCTACAGGCCCGCTGCCAGGACCACCACCTCCATGGGGGGCGGAAAATGTCTTGTGCAGATTCAAGTGTATGACATCAAACCCCATATCTCCGGGTCTAGCTATTCCCATTATAGCGTTCATATTTGCTCCATCATAATATAAGAGTCCTCCTGCATCGTGTACCAGGTCTGCTATCCTCTTGATATTCCTTTCAAACAACCCTAAAGTATTAGGGTTGGTGAGCATAAGTCCTGCGACATCGTCACCTAATACCCTCTCTAAATCCTGTATGTCCACAGTACCATCCTCAAATGATTTTACTTCTACCATCTCAAAACCGGCAAGACTTGCGCTGGCAGGATTTGTTCCATGTGCAGAGTCAGGTACAATTATTTTTTTCCTCTTATGGTCTCCTCTATTTTCATGGTAAGCTTTTATTATCAAAAGTCCGGTAAGCTCCCCCTGGGCACCTGCAGCAGGTTGAAGGCTAACATTATCCATCCCTGTTATCTCGGCGAGCATATAGGAAAGCTCATACATAAGCTTTAAACAACCCTGTACAGTACTTTCAGGTTGGTAGGGATGTACCTTGGTAAATCCCGTTAAATTTGCTACATCCTCGTTTATCTTTGGATTGTATTTCATGGTACAAGAACCAAGAGGATAAAAATTAGAATCCACACTGTAATTTTTTTGGGACAGACACATGTAATGCCTTATCATATCAATTTCGCTCACTTCCGGCAATTGTACATCTCTATCAGATAGCAAATGTTCAGGTACATAATCTTCCAAGTCCTGGCAAGGCACATCACATTCAGGTAAAGAGTATCCGATACGTCCCTCACTGGACAATTCAAATATCAGCTTATTGTAACCTTTCATCTTATCCCCTCCAATACATGAGCAAGATCATCCATTTGCTGTTTAGTCCTCTTTTCTGTGACGCAAAATAACATGGCTCTACTGTAAGCCGGATAGTGATTTACTAGCTCAAAACCTCCCAAAATCCCATTTTTCAACAAAGTATCATTTACTTTTGAACAATCTACAGGACAATCGATAACAAATTCCTTAAAAAATGGCTTGTCAAACACGCCTGAAAAACCATCTGTTTTTGTAATAATATCATAAGCATAGTGAGCTTTTGCTAGACACTGCGTTGCAACCTCTCTGATGCCTTTTTTACCTAAAGCTGTCATATACACCGCAGCTGCAAGGGCATTGAGGGCCTGATTGGTACATATATTGGAGGTAGCTTTCTCTCTCCTTATGTGTTGCTCGCGAGCCTGAAGAGTGAGAATAAATCCCCTATCTCCCTGGGCATCAACAGTCTGCCCTGCTATTCTGCCCGGCATCTTTCTCATCAGCTTTGAAGTCACAGCCATAAATCCTAGATAAGGCCCTCCAAAGTTCAGTTGATTGCCTAAACATTGCCCCTCCCCTACAGCGATATCCGCACCTATTTCACCTGGACTCTTCAATATACCTAAAGATATAGGATCAACGCTGACTATTAAAAGTGCCTTTTTGCTATGTGTTAGCTTTTCTATCAATTCCAATTCTTCTATTATCCCCAAAAAATTTGGGCTTTGAACGATAACAGCTGCAGTATTATCATCCATTGCAGCTTCTAGCTTTTCCAAATCGGTAGCCCCGTCCTTCTGATCTATTTCTACTATGTCCATGCCCTTAAACTTTGTATAAGTGTCCAGCACCTTCCTAGTTTCAGGATGAATTGTCTTGGCTACAACTACCTTATCCTTTCTTGTGACGGCAGCTGCCATCACAGCGGCTTCAGCACATGCTGAAGCACCATCATACATCGATGCGTTTGCCACATCCATACCTGTGAGTTCACATATCATGGTCTGATATTCAAATATAGTTTGAAGGGTGCCTTGGCTCACTTCAGCCTGATAGGGCGTATAAGCTGTATAAAATTCCGACCTAGATAATACATGTTTTACAACAGACGGTATATAATGGTCATAGGCTCCTGCACCCATAAAACATACTAAATCCTCAGTGCTTTTGTTTAAGCTGGCAATATCCTTCATCCTGTCCTCTAGCTCCATTTCAGATAAAGAACCCTTTAGATTCAAGCTCCTATTAAGCTTAATATCCTCAGGTACATCTTTGAATAAACATTGTATATCATCAATCCCCAGCTCATCCAGCATCAACTTCTTATCATCATCAGTGTTGGGTATATAATGATGCATCTTTATACCTCCTCATCACAGAATTCCTGATACTCCTCTGCATCCATCAAATCCTCCAGTTCAGATTGATCATCCATCTCTAACACAACCATCCAACTGCCGTACGGATCGGTATTTAAAAGTTCTGGCTGGTCAGATAGCTCTTGATTTACCTGAGTTACTTTTCCAGATATAGGTGTATACACGTCTGATGCTGCCTTTACCGATTCAACCACCGCAAAGGCATCCCCTAAATTCAGCTCCGTATCCTCTTCCGGCAATTCTACAAATACAACATCTCCTAAGGTATCCTGGGCAAAGTCAGTTATCCCGATATATGCCCTGTTTCCTTCCACCTTTAACCATTCGTGTTCCTCCGTATAATAAAGTCCATCTATTACCTTCATATATTCATTCCTCCCATTCATTTTTTATAGTTTTTGTTATAAAATCTTCTGTCTATCACAACAGCATCCACCATCCTCTTCCTGATGGACACTTTAACCTCAGTCCCTATCTTACAAAAATCAACATCCAGCATAGCCAGTGCGATATTTTTCTTTAGTGAAGGGGAGCGATAACCTGTGGTAATAAAACCTATTTCCCTATCAGAATATAATACATCATAACCATGTCTAGCTATACCTCCACCCTTCATCTCGATGCCTACAATCCTTCTTTTAACGCCTTTCTGTTTTTGTTCTAAAAGAGCATCCTTACCTATAAAATCAGTTTTCCCCAGCTTGACAAATATCCCAAGCCCTGCCTCCAATGGAGTTATATCTTTGGATATTTCATTTCCGTAAAGGGGCAAAGATGCTTCAAACCTCAATGTATCTCTACATCCTAAACCACAAGGCTTTAATCCATGCTTTGTTCCACTGTCTATTATATTTCTCCATAGTTGCTGCGCATATCCAGCAGGTGCATATATTTCAAACCCATCTTCCCCAGTATAACCACTCCTGGAAACAATACAATCCACTCCCGCTATGCTAACATCTTGCCTAAAATTAAAGAATTTGATATCAGAAATACTGTATTGTGTCAGCTCTTTGAGTATAGTCTCTGCTTTAGGACCTTGTATGGCTAATTGACAGAATTGCTCTGATATATCATCGATGGATACGTCGTAACCCTCTGCATTCTGTATAAACCATTTGTAATCCTTTTCCCTGTTAGATGCATTTACCACTACACAATAATGTGTTTGAGAAAATTTATAAATTAACACATCATCAACTACACCTCCGTCATGATAACATACAGGTGTATAAAGCATCGCTCCATCATTTATATTGTCCAAATCATTGGTTATTACATATTGTAAAAAATCCACTGATTCCTTGCCTTTAACTCGTATTTCTCCCATATGGGATACATCAAAAATACCTGCATCTTTCCTGACAGCTTCATGCTCAGGGATTATTCCTTGGTATTGTAAAGGCATTTCCCAACCTGCAAATTCGGTGATTCTGGCACCATATTCCTTATGAATGCTGTATAAAGGCGTCCTTTTCAACTCTTGTGCTTGCATAAAACATTCCTCCTTCCTTTTAATAAAAAAATAAGGATATAACGGCACGGCAAACAACATGCCATCATATCCCCTGTCTTTTCACCTGAGAGATTCTACAATAATATGTATTGCCCCTACGGCGCCGCTTTTGCAGACTTTCCAGGATCCATCAAACAGCGATTTTTTGCCTGAAAATTTCTACCACAGTAGGGCAGCTGTTGTATTGCTTCTTCGGCTATCTCAAAGATATATCTCTCGCTATTATCATATGGAAAAATATCATATTTTATTTATATTTTATTATAATAATTAAAGTATTTCAATAACGAAATAATATAGTTTGTCAACATCAAATACCGGGTATCAATTGTATATATAACAAAAGGAGGAATTTTTATATGAAAAAAATAGCTTTTTTTACATTTAACCCTGAATCCATGTGCTTTATACATGTGCTGTTGAATGCTTTGGAAATGAAACAAAAAGGAAGAGATGTCAGGATAGTCGTTGAAGGAAAATCCACCAAGCTGATTCAAGAAATGGAACAAAATAAACTTTTCGTTAAGGTAAAACAAGAAGGTCTTTTCGATTCTATATGCAAAGCCTGTTCCAGTGCAACCGACAGTTTGGAGTACAATAAAAACTGCGGAATACCCTTAAACGATGAGTTGAATGGTCATCCTTCTATGAACAAATACATAGAACAAGGCTATTCAATAATTACATTATAATTAAGCATACCGGAGGCCTGCTAGGTCTCCTTTATGATACCAGCAGCCATCTGTATCAGAACATCTCTTTTATTGCATTCCGGCTGCTGGATAACTTTATCCAGCAATTTTCCCAATACATGCCCTACCTCAGGCCCAGGAGCTAAACCCATATCAATAATATCTTGTCCGGTTATTTCAAGTTGTTTTAAGCTAAAACACTCCCCATCGTCCAATATATTTTTAACAACCTCACTGACCTTATCTATCTGCTCAAGCTTATTTTTTATATTGAATTTGTCACCAGCATATAAGCATGCTTTTTTTGCTTTTAAAAAATCTGAAAAAACATCAACTCCATACTTATTCAGTTGTCTTTTTATATATGGTTTGCTACAGTGCAACTGGGTATCAAAGATACCTATCAACTTACAAACTCTGTTTATCGTATCGTTGTCATACCTTAAACCCTTAAGCATTTTAGATGCAACATCCAAAGTTGTTTGATGCAATATGACGGCAAGCCGAATAATTAAGTCATTATTCGAAAAATCAATAGCTCTCAAAGTATGACTGGAAACGGGAATATAATAATCTGAAAAAACTATTTCCAATAGTCCGGACCACGCAAGAAGGTCAATTCCTTTTGCCGCATTAGGTGATAACAATATAGAATTTATCTCATCTCTTATCCTCTCCCTACTTATGTTATCTAATAAATGTTTTTTTGCCATTATACAAACAAATGTATTAAATTCCATCCCAAAATCTAGCTGAGAACAAAATCTGATCCCCCTAAGCATTCTCAGCGCATCTTCCTGAAATCTTTCATCAGCATTGCCTACGCATCTTATTATACCTTTGTTTAAATCTTCCAAACCGCCAAATATATCGACCAAACCACACAAAGGATTATATGCCATAGCATTTATGGTAAAATCCCTTCTCTCCAGGTCGGTCTTTAAATCCTTAGAAAACTCTACGCTATCGGGTCTGCGATTATCGCTGTAATTACTTTCTATTCTATAGGTAGTCACTTCTACAGAACTACCATCTACAATAACAGTTACCGTCCCATGCACAATACCCGTAGGTATAACCTTAAACCCATTTCCCTCAAATAATTGTTTTACCTTTTGGGGCAAAGCATCAGTTGCTATATCCCAATCCCTAGGCATTATACCCATCAAGCTATCTCTGATACATCCTCCTACAGCAAAAGCCTCAAACCCATTTTGATGGAAGACATTAAAAATTAATTTTATCTCTTTGGGAAGGCTTATCTTCATTTTTATCGTCCCTCTTTATCTTTTTTATTCTTTTTATCAAATAATATATACCTATAGCTATCGCTATCAATATACCCACATATATCAATGATATAACCAACGCTTTGAGCAATACTATCTTAATTGTATCAAATACATCTCCTCCCATTATATAACCTCTCTTTTAAATATTTTCATTTATATTATGGAATATAGCAGAAATTGCTCAATAAACATGGAATAGCAAACGCGCCCTGGACTATATTAAAGATAAGCATTCTATAAATATGTTCCCCTATATAATAAGACTCTTAATAATTTAAAAAGTTCCACTATTCTTTGTAAATGCCATAAAAACAAAAAAAGGCATTGGAAATGCCTTAATTTGCTTCAATAAATTTTTGTCTGCAGTCCCAGCTGCAAAAATAGTAACGCTTACCATCTACCACAGCAATATATGCTTTGCTTTTATCTATATATTCTCCACATTCTAAATCTTTTACCATTTCAGGTTGATAGACCTTTACTTTTTGTTCACTCTCGTACGCTGGGTCATTGCTACCATCTTCATCTAAAACCTGATCTTGAGGTTTTTTTACTGTTTTATTAGGATTATAAAACATTAGGAATGCCCAAAACAAACTCCTTATCAAAACAAAAATCATCAACATTGTAAAAATACTACCTAATACTTCCAACAGAATCTCTCCCTTTACTGGACCGACCAGTCAGTCTTTAAGTTATAATACTAGATTTTTTTTATCCTGTCAATTATAAATTTACCCTATATTTTATCCATTAAACAAATATTGATAGATAATAGAAAATGTCTTTTAGGATAAGCTAGAATGATGTAATAGAATATTATCATATATCGTTCAGAAAAAAATTATATCGCCTTGACAAATTATAAATAAAATATATAATATATTGCAAAAAGAATACTATAACTATGAAGGAATCTAGTAGCACTTTATGGTTACAATCCCAGAAAGCAGGTTGGTTGATGAAAAATCTGCAGCACATAAAGCAATGCGAATTACACTCCGGAGTTTCCAATGACAAATTGCGCACACCATGCGTTATAATGGTAAGAGGCATCTGTTTTGTATGATGTGAATTAAGGTGGTACCACGGGCTTTTCGTCCTTATGATAGACGAAAAGCCTTTTTTGATACAAAAAATTATGGAGGTATTAAGAAATGAGCAATGTATATGATGTGCTTAAAGAACGAGGATTTGTAGAACAAGCCACACATGAACAAGAGATAAAAGAACTTTTGGAGAATGAAAAGGTAACTTTCTATATAGGGTTTGACCCTACTGCTGATAGCTTGCATGTAGGTCACTTTGTACAAGTAATGGTCATGATGCATATGCAAAGGGCAGGGCACAGGCCTATAGCTCTTTTAGGTGGCGGCACCGGATTGATAGGCGATCCTACAGGAAAAACCGATATGCGTAAAATACTCACAAAAGAACAGACACAACACAATGTCAATTCATTTAGAAAACAGCTTTCCCGTTTTCTGGACTTTTCAGAGGGAAAAGCTATCATTGTAGACAACGCCGATTGGTTGCTTGACCTTAATTATATAGAATTTTTACGAGAAATTGGAGTGCATTTTTCAGTAAACAGGATGCTCACCTTCGAGTGTTTTAAGACTAGGCTGGAAAAAGGATTGTCTTTCTTAGAATTCAACTATATGCTCATGCAATCTTATGATTTCCTACTTCTCAATCGTAAGTACAACTGTAAAATGCAGTTAGGAGGTAACGACCAATGGTCTAACATCATCGGTGGGGTGGAATTGATTAGGAAAGTGGAAAATAAACCTGCCTATGGTTTAACATTCCGCCTATTGACCACCAGTCAAGGCAAGAAAATGGGCAAAACTGAGTCAGGTGCTGTATGGCTGGATGCAAACAAAACTTCCCCCTATGATTTTTATCAATACTGGAGAAATATAGATGATGCAGATGTGGAAAACTGCCTTGCACTGCTGACTTTTATCCCAATGGATGAAGTTAGAAAATTAGGGGCTCTTGAAGGTTCTAAAATAAATAAAGCTAAAGAAATATTGGCCTACGAGGTTACAAAACTTGTACATGGTGAGGAAGAGGCAGTAAAAGCACAAAAAGCTGCCAAAGCCCTGTTTGTGAAAAAAACAGATTCAGATAATATTCCTCATACAGATATAGAAAAGTCTGTTTTTGAACAAGGTCTTGATATAATAAGTCTTTTACAAAAAGCAGAGTTGGTCTCTTCGCGAAGCGAAGCCAGAAGACTTATAAAGCAGGGTGGAATCTATGTACAAGATGAAAGAATATCAGATATTGATTTTGTAGTAACTAAAGAGCATTTTGAAGACAATAAACTCATGATAAGAAAAGGCAAAAAAGTATACCATCAAATAAGACTGGTATAAGCTGACACTCAACTATACGTTATGTGGGAGCCAAATGGATATCTTTCCTCCCGCATAACAACTGACTTCCAATATACATCACATATGCCAATACCGACTTTCCTTTCGCCTTCTAGCTATACTTGATATTACAAAAGGCACATACAGTACAATATATATTGCTATAGCTACAATTTCCAGCCAAAAAATATACCAGGGCCACTCTCCTAAAAAATCCATAATAGAAGGAGATGCTGGCTTGCTACGTAGAAACAAGTAGTTTCCTCCAGTAATGACATTTACAGGGAAAATGACGGCTGAGTAAATATTTGTGGCTATAAAAGCCTTTGCAACAGATTTTAAAGTAGGTTTATATCCTTTTACAAATGTAAAAAACAAAACGGTCATGACTATCATGCCGTGTGCAATAAAGAACTGATAAAATCTGAAATGGGTATAGTTATATCTTCCCATATCCGGAGTAATGATGGCCTGTAGCGCGCCACCCATCCCCCAAAAGTAAACAATCTCGTATATAAAATAACTTTGGGTCAACAGCAAAAGTATGCATAATATAACTGAAATTCCACACAAATGAAGTGGAAGTGAGTATTTCAAGGACCATCTATCGTTTATCACATACCAAATGTTGAGTAATACCTCTTGTATTATTAGTATGAATGCAAAAGAATACCTCATAATATCATATCTACCTTTTATATTTATCCTTTCTCTCGATAAATAAATAGCTATACTAGCAACAGCTACCACTATTAAAACAACCACATGCTGCCCAGACAGATCCTTAAAAGGCTGGCCTGTAAAATCCGGCCCGAAAAACTGCTGCAATATAAAACACCTCTCTTTTCATCTATCATTCTATCTATAATTATATACACTCTCAACAAAATTTGAGTTAAATATAGAAGGTTAGTGAACTGCTCATGAACGTTCTTCTATATATGTTCCGTATATATTTACTGTTATATTTGCAAATATTAGCAGTACCAGGAGTATATAATACCCTCCGTGCTCCGCAATCTGCCACACTATTATTATAAATATTAATGTATAGTGTGACACATTAAGTCGCATCTCCGGGTATTATATACTTCCTCAACGAAGTTTAAATTAATATCGAACAGGAACATATATATAGAGGGTT
>JAQVDB010000031.1 GCA_028698525.1 Clostridia bacterium | reverse complement strand
ATCATTTTTGGTAATATTAAGCCTTAAAGATATGACTGCCTATCCTCCTTCCCTCATAAATTATTAAAATTATGCTTTCCAACAATAAACTAACCAAATGATAGCTCCAGATGTGCATTATGATTAATTTAGTACTATATTATTAATAGTTACCATGCATTATTACATTAATATTTTTAAACTCCTTATTTATTCTTAAAATATATTTATATAATCCACAAAAAATTAAAGTCCCACAGTGTACACTGTGGGACTTTCTCTAAAGTTCAACTAATATGATTTTAAATTAATAACAAATTTATTGGTTTTAAAAAACAAAAAACAAGTGTGTCAAGTGAAACGTCCCCTTGACACAAAAGGATACAGATAAACCCTCTGCATCCTTTGCAATAAAAAGTATACCTTCTCAAATCACACTATAACCATCTTCTACGTGCAAATCCTCGTCCGCGACCTCTCCCCAATCTCCTTATCCCTAAGGGATAAGCCCTTCGCATCAGAAAGTCACTCTTAGGATATACACTAGGTGTATAAGTTGTAGAGTTATTGACTGGAGCAGAGTTATAAGTATCAGTTATGGGAACAACACAATAACCTCTCCCCCTGCCAGTTATAGGACCTTGCCCTGATGGGCCTGTTCCATCAAATCCTGGCATATATAACCCTCCCTTCATCATAAAATCTAATTATTTATTTTGGGCCTATGCCCATATCCTGCATAATTAAATTTTACTCTAGTTTCGGGCATATGTCAATAACTATAACGCATTATTTATATTTTATGGCATTTTCAGGACACTTTTCCGCACATCTCCCACACACAAGACATTCTGACTTATATATCATATACTTGCCTTGATTTACCTCTACAGCATTTGAAGGACATATCCTATTGCATGCACCGCAAGATATACATAGTTCATCATCAATGCTATAACTGCGCCTTGATAGTTTTCCTACAACATGCAAGATAGTGCCATATGGACAAAGATACCTATGCCATAACTTTTCCGGAAAAAAGATTGTCAAAGCCACGCCTATAACCAACAATGCAGGCAAAACGGGAAGCTTTTTTCCGCTTATCCTTACGAATACAAAAGTCAAAATAAAGACTATCAGAACACCGTACCGAAATACAGATTTTTTGATAAATCTAGGCACTGATAAGCTTTTCCTCCCAAGCCTATCCTTTATATTTGTCACCAAATTCATAACCGTATTTATCGGGCATATCCATCCGCAATAAAAACGTCCAAAAAACAAAGTAAAGATAACACTTATAGCGAAAACACCCATCCAGATCTGAATTTTCCCCGTATATATAAGTGCAATAAACAGTAGAAGAAATAATACCTGCGAAGACCTTCTCAATATTTTAGACACGTCATTTACCCTCCTTATCTTTCTTGTATTTATACATTTATTGTAATATAATGAGTGATAAAAATCGGTATCAAATGTTACATGATTACGGAAGGTGATAAAAATGTTTGAAAAAACTGCAAAAAAACTGGAAGGCTCTCCGTTGTTCCAAGGAATTGTTGGAAATGATCTGATTTCATTGTTATACTGCCTTGAACCAAGAATCCGTATATATGAAAAAAACCAATACATCACAATAGCCGGTGATAAATTTGATAGCACAGGTGTAGTACTAGAAGGCCAAGCGATGGTTAATAAAGAAAATGCCGCAGGAAATCGAATCATGATGACTATGCTCAAACCCGGGGATATGTTCGGTGAGGTACTGGTATTTTCCAACCAGTCAATTTGGCCTTCTACTGTTCAAGCCTACGGAAATTGCAAAGTGCTTTTTCTAACAAAGGATAAAATCATGGGTAAATGCGAAAAAATATGCCCACACCACAAGATGATCATTCAAAATATGCTTACAATCGTATCTGAAAAAGCCTTGTTGCTTAATAGAAGAGTGGAATATCTGACTATAGTGGGAATACGAAAAAAGATCAGCACATTTTTGATAGAACAGTATAAAAAAAAGAAAAGCACCACTTTTACACTCCCAATGAATAGAAGGGAGCTGGCTGAATTTTTAAACGTATCCCGCCCCTCCCTATCAAGAGAAATGTGTAGAATGCGCGACCAAGACATCATTGACTTTCACATGGCCACAATAAAAATAATAGATGTTGAACAGCTAAAAAAACAGATCTAACCTCATTCCCTAACCATCTGCGCCCCACACTTGGGGCATTTGATTGAATAACAAGGATTCCCTGCCTGATGAGGCACCCTGTATTTACAGTTTGGGCATATGCAGTAACCGCCTGTTCCTGATCCTGGGCTACTGCCTCCCATCCTTCCTCTTCCCCTACCTGCACCAGCGCCGGCACCTCTCCCAGTACCCGGGCCCTGGCCTGCAGGACCTGTTCCATCTCCAAAAGGCATACAATACCTCCTTATATCTTAATTAATCACTCATCCTCATGATCACATTCAACTTTTTCGACACCGTATCCTCTTCCGGCACCCGGCGTACATAAACCATCTCCGCCTTCAAGGATACCTTTCTCAAATTTTTCTATAGCTTGATCAACGCCTCCATCCACGCCCATTATGGTCTCTATATCCAGCTCCTCAAAAAGTCCTCTAGCTCTTGCTCCCATGCTTCCGCAAATAATCACCTTTACACCTTTATCATGCAGGAACTTAGGAATATAACCTGGCGAATGTCCCGGATTTTTGACCTCTGTCTTTTTAACTGTTTTTCCGTTTTCAATGTCAACTAAAGTGAAAGACGGACATCTTCCAAAATGGGGAGACACATATCTCCCATCTGTAGAAATAGCTATACGCATATCAAATCCTCCATTAAAACATTTACCTTCTATTACCTCATTCCAAAATGAGAAGAAACAGTAGTGGTTATTTTTTCAAGAAGTCCTTTCTTAAAACTTTCCACATTTTCTCTAACCGATGTCGATTGTCCACGATATATTTCAATATTTGCCGCTTTCAAAACATTCATGGCATTTGGCCCCACATTCCCGGTAATCACCGCTTCAACATTTTTATCTGCCATAAACTGTCCTGAAGTTATTCCGGCTCCACCCCCGGAAACAGCCGCAGCATTTTCAATCGATTCAAATTCCATGGTTTCAGTGTCTACAACGATGAAATATGCTGCCCTTCCAAATCTAGGATCCATCTTGCTATCAATAGAATCTCCAGTTGAAGAAATACAAATCTTCATATATTTTCCTCCTTTTTTAATGAAATACAATATGTATTATAAGCTTATGCCCATAATTAATTTTAATACTATTTTGGGCATATGTCAATTAAAAATACCAAGCCCAGCTTATCGCTAATTGCTATATTGAATGTCCTGACATGTTCTGTAAACATCCTTTTGTATCCGGTCTGTTATAACATACCGGCAACCTTCCGGCGAGGACGGGAGTTTGGAGCGAAACCCAAAGGTTTTATTAACCTATTATCCCATTTGCTGATTTATATCCAAATATTCTTGGAGGATAATTATTCATCCAGTGTTCTATTCTTTTAATATCTGAATGTGGATAATTACCTATATTTGTATTTTCTTTCTAGTACATTAAGCTTGCCACCTACTACACAGTGATTTCCCAGTATCCGTATTCTTTAATCTCATTAGCAGCTTTAGGTCTTTGTTCTATACTTTTCCCTTTTACATTATTTAATACTACTTTATAAATTGCTATATAAATGGCTGGATTTTTAAAATACACAGCTAAAATTTCATAATCCCTTTTTAAATAAATCACTTCCCCTAAACATAAAGCATATGATATTAATAATAAAACAATACGAAAGGAAAGAGTAATATGTATAACCCATATGATTATCCTTATTGGAACAATCCACCAATGTGCTGTCCGGGATACTGGCCGCAGCCGATTAAATTGAAAGATTATGGGCCACGACCCTTTGTAATCAATATTGAACAAGCTACTAAACAAAATAACACTTTCCGAACAGCCTTGTGGACAGGTAAATATCTGCAACTCACCCTGATGAGTATCAATGTAGGAGATGACATAGGTTTAGAGATGCATCCCGACGTGGATCAGTTTATACGCATCGAACAAGGTCAAGGGCTTGTTATGATGGGGGATAAAAAAGATAAGCTATGTTTTCAAAAAAGAGTTTGTGATGACTATGCAATATTCATCCCTGCTGGTAAATGGCACAATTTGATCAATACAGGATATGTACCACTTAAATTGTACTCTATTTATGCACCACCTGAGCACCCACATGGTACAGTTCATAAAACTAAAGAGGATGCTGAGGAACACCACGGATACTAAATAGTCAAAGATCCTTGAAACTATTAATCATTTATTATATTAAAGGTTTAGTATTTAATAACAAGCTATATCTTATCCCTGATGGAATAGCTTGTTTTTTTTGAACAAAACCTCTCACCTCCCTTGCTGGTACACATTTATATCTTATACGTATAATGAATTATATATAAATATCTAAAAATGGAGGAGAAATAGAATGCAATTTTGTTATGGTGATAAAAATCATGTAAGAATTCTAGAAGAATCCGAATTCTGGAAAAGACAAGAATCAGAGCATACAGTTGTAATCAGAGAGATTGTCCAAGGTTTGGAAGAAGAATTTGTAGTGGGATTAAAGGAAAGCCAGCGAATCTTCAGTGCAACAGAGGCTACCATCATACAGTATATTGAAAGATTGAATAGAACTAATTTTTTGATAACGCCCGGAATAATACAAGAGATAATACACTTAATTGAAATTGCTCTACGCCAAAGTCAAACATTTGTATGCTTTTTGGGCATTATCATCAAAGAGAGCTCTGCAGTCAAAAACAATTTAACAGCGGTAGTGGTGATCAATCATATTATCAGAGAATCTGAGTACTACATTGGTATAGCCAAGGCATATCTTAGTTATGTAACCAATAGATAAGCTATGATAACAGGTAGATAAAAAAAACAAAAAGTATCAGGGACGGTCCCCTCCGCTTTTATCTACCTGCTTTTTAGACTGATTTTATGCACAAGATTATTATTTACCTCCAATAACCCGGCAATCTTTCTGTGGCTTAATTTTGTCTTTGTTAATAATTCCTTTATTATATCATTCAACAATTCTGGATTCTTCTTGATTTGAGCTGAATCTAAAATTCCTTTGGATATACAAAATTCGCTTATTATACGTTGAGCTAATTTATATCTGTTCCTTTCCACTTCTTCTTTGGTATCTAAAAATTCCCTGAAGTCCTCCTGCTCATGAAAGTTTTTATAACTTTCCTCGCCGTTGAATATGTCCAGTATGAATTCCCTAGCCTCACTATTGATTATAGTCACATCTTCTAGATACTCTTTATAGCTGCTCCAGCTATATTTATCAATATCTCCGATCAGCCCGGCTTTAATCGGATTTGCATGAACGTACCTGATTGCTTGCAGTAAATGTGTTGTATCTTTGATAATCTCACTTTTGTATCTACCCTGAAAAACATGCCCTACTCTGTCAAAATCATTATTATATCTCATAGCATACCTTGTATTTACTTTCTTTAATGCCTTTGAAATATCATTGATTTTTCCCTTCAGCACAAGGTGAATATGATTGTCCATCACACAATAAGCGACAATTTGAATATATGTATTTGTCAGCACGTCTTGTATGATTTCAAGAAACATACCTTTATACTTTTTCCCCGGAAATATTTTTTCTTTATTGATTCCCCTCATCATGACATGATAAAAATCTGTCGGGCTGATTTCTCTCGCCTTTCTAGGCATAATCATCACCTCGATCAAAATAGCATTAGATTATCAAAAAGCATCAGGGACTGTCCCTG
The DNA here is from genome assembly GCA_028698525.1 of Clostridia bacterium. Lineage (NCBI taxonomy): Bacteria > Bacillati > Bacillota > Clostridia > Clostridia bacterium. The sequence continues at coordinate 23,034 of JAQVDB010000031.1, read as the reverse complement.
ATGCTTAATTATGACCTTTATTGGTGGAGGCGAGGGGAATCGAACCCCTGTCCGAAGATGCACCCACAAGAGTATCTCCGAGCGCAGTTGTTGTTTTTTTGTTTCGCCTCACATACCTCCCAACAACCGGATGTATGCTACGCTAGCTTCATTGGTTCTGACCTGACTCAAAGCTTTGCCAGGCTAGTTGCCCGCTGTTTTGTCGCCCATCTTCAAGCTGCGGGAACACCTAAAGAGGACGTTAGCTGCTTTACGCAGCTAATGCAAATTCTGGTTCTCTATTTGCGTTTATATTTAGTTTCCAGGTTTTTGACACGGTTCCCGGAAGATCCGCGGCTCGCTGCTCCTGACAGTATCATCCCCGTCGAAACCTGTACGCCCCCATGTATTTTTATTATATATATTTATCTTTTAATTGTCTCTCCATCCTTCTCTTCGCTTCTTTTTCAGCTATATCACGTCTTTTATCGTATGACTTCTTCCCTTTTGCAATAGCAAGTTCAACCTTTACTAATCCCCTAGTAATATACACTGATAAAGGCACAATAGAATAACCTTTTTGAGTAGTATATCCAATAAGCTTATCGATCTCTCTTTTATGAAGGAGGAGCTTTCTAGTCCTTATAGGGTCTCTATTATATATATTCCCTTTTTCATAAGGGCTAATATGCATATTCAATAAAAAGACTTCACCATTTTTTATTAATGCATAGCTATCTTTAATATTGACTTTTCCCTGCCTTATAGATTTGACTTCCGTTCCGGTAAGTACTATTCCAGCCTCAAAAGTCTGTTCTATAAAGTATTCATAGGTAGCCTTTTTATTTCTAGCTACTTTTTTTATCTCTTTATCTCGCATTCCATGCACCTGCTTTTAAGAAAAACAACCCTATTCGGAAGAATAGGGCACATTCAACGTATCATATATTATAGCATTTATATATCACTTGTCAAGTCACTGATTATGTGACCAAAGCATGTTATTGTTCTGTTTGCTCTGTTTCATCACTGTCGTCAGAATCAGATGGTGTTTTATTGTCAGATTTTTCGGGTGTCTTGGCTTGTTCCTTTTTAGTATCTGGCTTTTGTTTCGGCTTCTCTGGATTATATTTTATTACCCCTTTAAAGGGTTTAAAATAATCATTTGCAATAAGCTCCGTTTTAACCTTTTTACCGTTCTCGTATATCACCTTGTAAGACTTTACTTTATATCCCTGCCTAGCAGGAGCCTCTACTACCTCTTGCCCGGGTTTCAATGTTTTATCCACTATTCTGTCATATCCAGGAGCAGGAATTGTTGCATAAACATTTGTAGATAATCTTACCTCCCTATTGTTAGGTAAAGGTTCACCATAAACCTGTATATTTAACTGATTATTGTATATATAGCTTGCAAGAAAAACCGGTGTATCTCTATTGTTTTTAAATTTAAAATCCTTCACACCATAATAAACGGTAGCATCTAAACCTTTGGGTATATACCATATCGGATAGGCATGATGATAGCGTTCAACTATTTCTAGGTCAGCCATCAAAACTGCATTGTATAGAGTAGAGGATACTTGACAAACTCCTCCTCCCAATTCGTCTACCAGTTTATTCCCTATTATTACTTGCCCTTCTCTATAGCCCTTTGCAGCTGTTCTCTCGCCTGTAGTTTCATTTAAGGAAAATACCTGCCCGGGATCTATTTTCTTACCATGAAACGCCTTAGATGCAACCCTCACATTTGCCCTTCTGCTTTCTGTACTATTTCCCAGAGAACTACTGAAGGACACTATCCTATGTGTACATTTTTGAAGGTCTTTTGAAAAAACCTTAGGCTGTACAGGGTTTATTACAAGTTCTACATCGCCATAATCTTTGTTTTTAAGTTTTTGCCTTATAGTATTCATGGTCTTTTCAAAATCAAATTTTTGCCCGGATTTTTCTTTGCTAATGCTGAACTTTTGTTTGTTATCAGGATAAAATTCTATCACAGCATCCACAGGTTCAATATCCACTTGTTCAGATATCTGTTTTACTTTATCTTCTAAAAGCGTATCATCATAAGTCATGTTGGTATTAAATTTAACGCCTTCATTTCTAACTCGGTATATTTCAGCTAACTTCCTGAATGCATTTCCCTGTCTCCCTATTTTATATGCCTCATCTACCACTTGCTCTGTGTTGTATTTTGCGTCAACATCTCGGTATCCAAATTCCCAAACATCATCTTCATAAGTCAGTCTAATGTTGATTTTATCCAATTCAGGTTGATGTAGTTCATTTAATTTATCAACAGCCTGCTGTTTAGTCATTTGACTCACATCAATCCCATCTATGTATATATTGTAATATATAGTGTTAAGGTTTAAAATCTGGTATGCATATACACCCACAGCTCCACATGCTATTAAAAATAGTATTAAAACTATGATACCTACAATTAATAAAGGGTTCCTTCGCTTTTTAACAACTTGTTGCGTTGCTTCCATATTTATCCTCCAATGAGCAGAATATATGTTACACTTCAATGATTTTACAATAAACTAGCCTGTAAAGTAAATAATAATGATAAAACATAATTAAAAATTAAAGTCTTGTAATATATTTTTAATAATGTTTTATCTCTATTCAACAAATTCAAAATCTATCTCCCTGCTAGGGATATCTACGTTTAGAACTTTCACTCTCACTGAATCGCCTAGCCTATATACTTTTTTGGTTCTCTCGCCTATAAAGCAATAATGCTTATCATTATATATATAATAATCATCTTCCAAGGCAGTTACTCTCACCAACCCTTCTATTGTGTTTTCAAGTTCAACAAAGATACCATAGCTGGTGACTCCTGAAATAATGCCGTCATATTCTTGGCCTATCCTGCTGCTCATGTACTCTGCCTTTTTAAGGTCCTCAGTCTCTCTCTCCGCTTCTTCAGCCAAGCGCTCTCTTTGTGAACTTTTATAAGCGATATCTTGTACTTTATCCTTTAATATATTTATTCGCCTTTCATTTAGTTTATTACCATTCATCTGCTTTATAATTCTATGTATAACCAAATCAGGATATCTTCTTATCGGAGAAGTAAAGTGGGTATAAAACTTGGCAGCCAGCCCGAAATGCCCCAAATTCTCGGCATTATAACGAGCTCTTTTTAAGGATCTAAGCATTATTGCACTTATGATGCTTTCCTCTTTTCTCCCTTTTATCTCTTCAAGCAAAGTTTGAAGGGCTTTAGGGTGTATATCTCCCCCTATACCTTTTAATCTGTATCCAAAATTATGGATAAATTCATTGAATTCAAGTAATCGATCTGAATCAGGCTCTTCATGTATCCTGTATATAAAAGGGATATCTAGCCAAAACATAGATTCAGCTATAGTCTCATTGCATTTCAGCATGAACTCCTCAATTATTTGATTTGATATTTCCCTTTGATATTTGTATATGCTTGTGGGATTACCTTCAAAATCTAGGTTGATCTTTGATTCCTCCATATCAAAATCTATGCTTCCCCTCTCCATCCTTCTCCTTCTCAATATTCTGCAAAGATCCTCCATATCTTTGAACTGCTTATAAAGATATCCATATCTTTGACGAAGTTCTTGATCGTCATCCTCTAAAATAGATGTAACATCGGTATAAGTCATCCGCTCATTTACATTTATCACACTTTCAGTTATCCTGTGATTTTTAACATCACCTTTTTTGTCTATTTCCATAAACACTGTAAGTGCAAGTCTATCCTCACCTGCATTAAGACTGCATATCCCGTTGGATAGCTCTCTAGGAAGCATGGGTATAACTCTGTCCACTAGATACACGCTACATCCCCTGTTATAAGCTTCTTGATCTAATGGGCTGTTTTCTCTTACATAATGGCTTACATCGGCAATATGTACTCCCAACAGATAATTTCCATTCTCCAGCATCTGAACTGAAACTGCATCATCCAAGTCTTTTGCGTCTTCACCGTCTATTGTGACCATTTCTATTTGTCTTAAATCTTCTCTTTTCTTTAACTCTTGATCTAATACATGATCAGGAATTGACTCTGCCTGTTTTTTTACCTCTTCCGGAAAATGTTCGGAAAGATTGTATTGGCGAATTACAGATAATATATCAGTGCCTATATCATCTTTCTGCCCTAGCACTTCGACTATTTTACCTTCAGGATTCCTACGCTTTTCAGGCCATTTAGTGATCTCGGCTACAACTTTTGCACCAGTCTTTGCGCCTTCTGTCTCACCCTTAGGTATGAATATATCGTAAAAAATCTTACGATTATCAGGCACCACAAAACCAAAGTTTCTGCTGTCCTCAAATGTACCTACCACTTCATGATTCGCTCGCTCAATTATCCTGTAAACTTCTCCTTCAAGGGAATTCCCCCGTTCTGTTTTAGGGAGCAATTTTACCATAACCCTATCATCGTTCATGGCACCATTGCAATTTTCCGGAGATATATATACATCCCCCATAGTCTTGTCATCGGGAATTAAGAATGCAAAGCCTTTTTTATTGCCCTGTAGTACTCCTAATATAATATTCAATCTATGGGGTAAAGCATATTTCTTTTTTCGTGTAACTATTACAAGCCCTTCCTTCTCCATTTCCTTTAAAATTTCTTTTAATAATTGTGTGTCGCTTGAAGAAAAATTCATCCCATTTATAAGTTCTTTTATAGTCATAGGTTTATATGTTCTTTCTTCCATAAATTCAAGTATGTTTTGTTTTATATTCACCTCATCACTCCTCTATGCTTATTTTACCCAATTATAAAAAAATAAAAACACCCGAAAACACGGGTGCATCATTATATCACGAATTTTAAATACAAATCAAACTCATTATAACCCAAGATCTTCCGATATTTCTCTCATGGCCTCCAAGGACAGTCCGATAAATTCTTCCAGAGAATAGCCTAGCTCCGAACAGCTCTTTATCTGTTCTCTGTTAGCGCCCCGGGCAAAGGCCTTTTCCCCAAATCTCCTTATGATAAAATCCACGTCTATATCCGAAAGCTTTTTGTTAGGGCTTATCAATGCTGCAGCAACTATGAGACCTGTTGTAGGGTCAGCACAGTATAAAGCCTTGTCCATATTTGTTTTTCTCTCTAATCCATGAATCTCATTATGCACTCTTACGGCATAAACGATATCCGGACTTATCCCCTGTTCTTCAAGCATTTTAGCTCCTAACAAACTATGTTGCCGGGCATCTTTTGCAGTCTTTTCATAATCTATATCATGCAATAAGCCTGCCAGTGCCCATTTTTCCGTATCTTCATTCAGGTCCTCTGCTAACTTTTTCATTATAGCTTCAGTTGCAAGCACATGTTTGAACAGATTCTTGTTTTTTAAGTGCTTCTTCACGTAAGCTACTGCCTGTTGTCTATCCAATCTACTCCCTCCCCATCAGTTAGAGCATTACAGTTTCACACATATATTTTATAAACTTAAATACTGTTGCAGTACAGCTTTTTTATCATTATATCACAATGTATAATATTGGTTAATAGTCAAAACCTATTAACCAAATAAAGAGAAACTTTAAAGTTTCTCTTTATTTATATGAACAATGGTGCGAAAATCAAAGCCACAATAGTCATTAATTTTATCAATATATTGATTGATGGACCTGATGTGTCCTTAAACGGGTCCCCTACAGTATCTCCCACCACTGCTGCTTGATGAGCAGGACTACCTTTACCGCCATGCTCCCCATCTTCTATATATTTTTTGGCATTATCCCAGGCTCCACCTGAATTGGCCATCTGTATAGCCATGAGCACACCTGTTACCAATGCTCCTGCCAATAATCCTCCTAATGCTTCTTTACCTAACAAAAATCCTATCAATATAGGAGCTATTACTGCTATAAGTCCGGGAATTATCATCTGTTTCAATGCAGAAGTAGTGCTGATATCTACACATCTCTCGTAGTCGGGTTTTGCTTTGCCTTCCATCAATCCTTCTATCTCTTTAAACTGTCTCCTTACCTCTTCTATCATCTCATGGGCCGCTTTCCCTACTGACTGCATAGTAAGTGCGGAAAAAAGATAAGGTAGCATTCCTCCTATAAACATTCCTATTATAACCCTTGAGTCTATGATATTAATCGTTTCAAGGCCAACAGCTTGAGAATAAGATGCAAAAAGCGCTAATGCAGTTAATGCAGCAGAACCTATAGCAAATCCTTTGCCCACTGCAGCTGTAGTGTTACCCACTGAATCAAGTTTATCAGTGATAGCCCTTACATCAGGACCCAGTCCTGCCATTTCAGAAATTCCACCTGCGTTGTCAGCTATAGGACCATAAGCATCAACAGCTACTGTCATACCCGTTGTAGATAGCATTCCAACCGCTGCAAGTGCTATTCCGTAAAGACCTGCTGTTTTGAAAGCAATAAAAATGGCTATTGCGATAAATATCATAGGCAAGGCTGTACTCATCATACCTGTTGCAAAACCGCTTATGATATTAGTAGCTGCTCCTGTTTCAGATTGAGCGGCTATCTCTTGTACAGGTTTATAATCTGCAGAAGTATAGTATTCTGTGAGTTTACCTATAATTATACCTGCTATAAGTCCGGATATCACTGAACAAGAAGGCATAAGGCTACCTAAAAATATATTGCTTAAAAATAAAGATGCTATCACTACAAGTATTCCACTAACAAGGGTACCCAAGCTTAAACATCTTTGAGGATCAGTACCTTCCTTTCCTCTCACGAAAAGGCTGCCTATAATTGAAGCCACAATACCAAATGCAGCAAGAAATAAGGGATATAAAGCACCCTCAATGCCAAAAACAATGATACCAAGAGTTATAGCAGATATTATTGAGCCTACATATGATTCAAAAAGGTCAGCTCCCATGCCAGCTACATCTCCCACATTATCTCCTACATTATCCGCTATCACCGCTGGGTTTCTAGGGTCGTCTTCCGGTATGCCGGCTTCTACTTTCCCCACCAAGTCTGCACCCACATCGGCGGCTTTGGTATAAATCCCTCCTCCTACACGGGCAAAAAGAGCGATTGAGCTTGCTCCCAGCCCAAAACCGGTGATCACTACTACATCTTTGAATATGAAGTAAAGTACCGATAGCCCAAGCAAACCAAGGCCTACAACTGACATTCCCATAACTGCACCACCGGAAAATGCAATATTTAAGGCCTTATTCTCTCCATGTCGAGCTGCACTTGCAGTCCTTACATTTGCCTTAGTGGCAACATTCATCCCAAAATATCCTGCAAGCAAAGAAAATAAAGCACCTACCACAAAACATATTGCAGTAGCACCGTCAATCTTCCACCAAAGCAGTACAAATAATACTACTATGAAAGGAAGCAACATCCTGTATTCCCTTTTTAAAAATGCCATTGCACCTTTATGTATGCTTTCAGCAATTTCCTTCATCCGCCCTGTACCGGCATCCTGTCTATTGATTTTAGATACCAAGGATAAAGCAAATAAAAGCGCCAACACAGCAAAAATAGGTACTAAATAATATATACTGCTTAATTCACCATCCATTAATCCCACACTCCCAAAACAATATATCACTTTAACATTCTATGTCAAAGTGATATAAATAATTAATTTTTGTTTTATTACTGCATCATTCCAAGTATTATGGATAATACTATAAAAGCTATCGCAACATATTTAGTCCAATTATTCAGCTTTTCACTTATCCCTTTTGCACGATTTTTACCAAACATAGTTTCAGCCCCACCTGATATAGCACCCGATATACCTGCGCTTTTGCCCTCCTGCAAGAGGACTACCACAATAAGGAATATGCTAGAAAGCATTTGTACTATAGTAATAAACAGCTTCACAGTTTCATCTCTCCTTAAAAAATACCTATTAATACCCGTGAGAGTCAATATAGATATTTATAATACGGTTATTTTATCACAACCTACGGTAAAAATCAATAAAAGGCAAAATAAGGGATATTAAAATACCCCTTATTTTAAATTAAACCATGCATCCAAGCCGAGGTACTGCGCAGAATCGCCTAAAATTTCTTCATTTCTCAGGAGCTGGTTATATTTAACCACTCTATCGGTCCTAGAAGGTGCACCTGTCTTGATCTGTCCTGCATTTACAGCAACAACTAAATCAGCTATAGTAGAATCTTCAGTTTCTCCTGATCTATGGGAAACAACTGCTGTATATCCTGCCCTGTTAGCCATCTCTATGGCATCAAGTGTTTCAGTCAATGTACCTATCTGGTTTACTTTTATCAATATAGAGTTGGCAACACCTAACTCTATCCCTCTGGCCAATCTCTCAGTGTTGGTAACAAATAAGTCATCTCCCACTAACTGTATCTTTTTCCCTAACCTATCAGTTAACAGCTTCCATCCTTCCCAATCTTCTTCATCAAGGCCATCTTCTAGTGATATTATAGGATATTTGTTTGCCAATTCTTCATAATAATCCACCATTTCCTCAGAGGTTCTCACTACTCCTTCGCCAGGGAAATGATACTTTTTATCTTTTTTATCATACAGCTCACTCGCTGCAGCATCTATAGCTATTCTTACATCATCACCAGGCTTATAACCTGCCTTTTCTACCGCTTCTAATATTACTTCTATAGCCTCTTCATTAGTCTTAAGGTCTGGAGCAAAACCGCCCTCATCACCTACTGCAGTACTGTATCCTTTTGAGCCCAACACTTTTTTAAGATTATGGAATACTTCAGCGCACATCCTTAAAGCTTGTTTAAAGTTTTCAGCTCCTACAGGCATTATCATGAATTCCTGGATATCAACTGTATTGTCAGCATGCTCCCCACCGTTTAATATGTTCATCATAGGAACAGGCAATACTTTGCCGTTAACTCCGCCTAAATACTGGAAAAGCGGCATTCCAAGCTGTTCTGCTGCAGCCCTTGCAACAGCAAGTGAAACTCCCAGTATTGCATTCGCCCCTAATTTACCTTTATTCTCTGTCCCATCCAACTCTATCATAAAATTATCTATACCTGTCTGGTCCAATGCATCCATCCCGATTAATTCAGGTGCAATTACTTCATTGACATTGCTTACTGCTTTTTCTACACCTTTGCCTAAATATCTTGATTTATCTCCATCTCTTAATTCTACTGCCTCAAAAGCACCTGTGGATGCACCTGAAGGAACAGATGCTCTTCCAACAGCCCCGCCTTCCAGAAAAACTTCAACCTCTACAGTAGGGTTTCCTCTGGAATCCAGTATCTCTCGTGCAAATAAATCTGAAATTGTTGTCATAACCTTTTTTCTCCTTTCATATTCAAAAAATTATTTTTTAATCAAAGTTTGACCCGTCATTTGCTCGGGCTTTTCAATACCCATTATATCAAGCATTGTGGGAACTATATCCGCAAGTCGTCCACCATCTCTCAATGAAACGTCTTTTCTTTGGTCATCGACTAATATGAAGGGCACCGGGTTTGTAGAATGAGCTGTTACCGTACCTCCTGTAGCTATGTCTCTCATCAACTCGGCGTTACCGTGATCTGCAGTAATTATAGCCTTACCACCCTGCTTTCTTATGGCATCTATCACCTTTCCCACACATTTATCCACTATTTCTACAGCATCAATGGCTGCTGTCAAATCCCCGGTATGTCCTACCATATCAGGATTTGCATAGTTTAATATGATCACATCATATTTTTGTGAATCTATTCTATTTATCACTTCTTGCGTAACTTCCAGCGCACTCATTTCAGGTTTTTGGTCATAAGTAGGGACTTTAGGAGAAGGTATAAGAACCCTGTCCTCTCCCTCGTTGGGCTTTTCTACGCCTCCATTGAAAAAAAATGTCACATGGGCGTACTTTTCAGTTTCTGCTATCCTGAGCTGTTTCTTACCTAACTTGCTCAAATATTCCCCCAATGTATTTTCCAGCCGTTGGGGCTTAAATGCAACCTTCAGATTTTCAAAGGTTTTATCATATTGTGTCATGGATACAAAGAACACAGGCACATAACCATTTTTTCTCTCAAAATCACGGAAATCTTTCTCGATAAAGCTTCTAGTTATCTGTCTGGCTCTATCCGGCCTGAAATTAAAGAATATCACAGAATCATTGGGTTGGACAACTGCTACAGGTCCACCGTTTTCCTGTATAACCGTGGGTAACACAAATTCATCCGTTTTACCTAGGTTATATGACAAATCAACGGCTTCTATCCCATTATCAGCTATTTCTCCTTCTCCTAACACTATAGCATTATACGCTTTTTGATTTCTATCCCATCTTCTATCCCTATCCATAGCATAATATCTTCCAGAAATAGTAGCTATCTTCCCGATTCCCAGCTCTCTCATCTTACCTTCCAATGCCTCTATGTACTGTTTAGCACAAGCAGGAGGTACATCCCTGCCATCTAAAAAACCATGCACAAAAACTTTAGATAATCCATGTTTTTTAGCCAATTCAAGAAGAGCATATAAATGTTCTATGTGGCTATGTACCCCTCCGTCCGATAAAAGGCCCATTATATGAAGCTGAGAGTTATGCTTTTTCACATTGTCTATAGCATCAAGAAATTCCTTTTTATTAAAAAAATCTCCTTCTTTTATAGACAGACTTATCCGAGTAAAATCCTGATAAACTATTCTCCCGGCACCGATGTTAAGATGGCCTACCTCCGAATTGCCCATCTGTCCTTCTGGGAGCCCCACATCCAACCCACTTGCATGTATACATGCACTTGGATATTCTTTTTTGAGACTATCTATATTTTTTGTGTCAGCCAATTTGATAGCATTGCCTTCTCTGACATCACAATGGCCAAATCCATCAAGTATTATCAATGCTGTTGTATCTTTTGCCATGATGCCCTCCTTAAAAATTAACAATTCCTTCAAAGTCCTCGGCATTGAGGCTAGCTCCTCCTACTAAAGCTCCGTCAATATGGGGCATACTCATAAGCTCTTTTATATTTGAAGGCTTAACGCTTCCACCATACTGTATTCTGATATTCGCCGCCACATCGTTTCCAAACATCTCTGATACCGTCTCTCTGATAAAACCTATTACCTCATTTGCGTCCTGCGAAGAAGCTGTCCTTCCGGTTCCAATCGCCCATATAGGCTCATATGCAATTATCATGCCCTTGGTCTGTTCAGCGGTGAGCCCCTGCAGAGCTTTTTGAGTCTGCCTTTCAACAACAGACTTGGTTTCGCCTTTTTCTCTCTGTTCAAGGGTCTCTCCTACACATAGTATGGGGATAATATCATGTTCAAATGCAGATAATATTTTCTTGTTTACCGTCTGGTCAGTCTCCGCATAGTATTGTCTTCTCTCCGAGTGACCTATTATTACATAATCTATGCCTAGCTCCTTTAGCATTGTAGGAGATACCTCTCCGGTAAATGCGCCGTTTTCTTCCCAATGCATATTTTGTGCACCTATCTTAATATCTGTACCTTTGAGCGCTTCTTTAACCGGCTGAAGACAAACAAAGGTAGGACAAATCACTACTTCAGCCTCTGCTCCTTTAACCCTTTCTTTTAAATCATTTACCAACTGGATCGCTTCATCAACGGTCTTATTCATCTTCCAGTTTCCTGCTATTACAGGCCTTCTCATTACAAGTTCCCCCTCACATATCCTTTTCTTGCAGCGCTGCTACACCAGGTAATACCTTACCTTCAAGGAATTCCAACGATGCTCCTCCTCCTGTTGAAATATGCGTCATTTTGTTCGCATATCCCAGCTGTGTAACCGCTGCAGCAGAGTCTCCTCCTCCTATAATGGTAATCCCATCGCACTGGCTCAACGCCTGGGCCATAGCTTCAGTTCCTTTTGCAAATGCAGGCATTTCAAAAACACCCATAGGTCCATTCCATATCACAGTTTTAGCATTTTTAATCTCCTGTGTAAATATGTCTCTAGTCTTTTCACCGATGTCCAGGCCTTCCCATCCATCTTCTATATTGTCAGAATCCACTGTTTTGTGATGTGCATCCGGCTTAAACTCTTGAGCCACTACCGTATCCACAGGGATCAATAATTTTACATCTTTATCCTTCGCCTTTTTCATCAGCTCCCCTGCCAGCTTGACTTTGTCTTGTTCTAATAATGAGTTTCCTACATTATATCCTTTTGCTTTCAAAAATGTATACGCCATACCTCCGCCTATTATCAGAGTATCAACCTTATCTATCAGGTTTTCTATCACTCCTATTTTATCTGAAACCTTGGCACCCCCTAATATAGCTACAAAAGGCCTCTGTGGTTGGGCAAGAGCATTTCCCATTACTTCTAACTCTTTTTTTATCAAAAATCCTGCCACTGCAGGAAGATATTTTGCAACACCCTCTGTTGAAGCATGAGCTCTATGAGCTGTTCCGAAGGCATCGTTTACATATATTTCCCCTAAATCCGATAGCTGTTTGGCAAATTCCGGGTCATTCTTTTTTTCTCCCTTGTAAAAACGTACATTCTCCAGCAGTATTACTTCCCCTTGATTCATGCTCATCACTGCTTTGTTTACTTCCTCTCCCACAGCCTTATTTAAAAATGTAACCTTTGCATCTAATAGTTCGGATAATCTTTTAGCAACAGGGGACAAACTGTATTTTGGATCAAACTCACCCTTTGGCCTTCCTAAATGGGACATCAGTATAACCTTTGCCCCGCCCTTCAACAGATAATCTATAGTAGGAATAGCCGCTTTTATTCTAGTTTCATCAGTTATATTCTTGTTTTCGTCAAGAGGGACATTAAAGTCAACTCTCACCAACACCCTTTTACCTTTAACATCAATATCTTCTACAGTTTTTTTGTTCACCATAATCACCTCTTAAATAGCATTTTAAAAGGCCCGGTCCTATAAAACCGGACCTTTTATTATTAAAGTCCTTTGCTGGCTATATAGCTTACAAGATCAATTATCCTATTTGAATAGCCCCACTCGTTATCATACCAAGAAAGTACCTTTACCATGTTTCCTTCAATCACCATTGTGGACAACCCATCAACTATTGAAGACCTTGCATCCTTTTTGTAATCGATGGATACTAACGGCTCTTCGCTAAAGCCCAATACTCCCTTCATACTTCCTTCGGCTGCTTGCTTAAAGGCTGCGTTGATCTCCTCAACAGTCGCTTCCTTTTCTAATTCTGCAACCAAATCAACTACTGAAACAGTAGGTGTAGGAACTCTCATGGCAAAACCGTTCAATTTCCCCTTTAGCTCAGGAAGAACTAACGCAACTGCTTTTGCTGCCCCTGTAGTTGTAGGTATCATTGAAAGTGCAGCAGCTCTCGCCCTTCTTAAATCACTATGAGGAAGGTCCAATATTTTCTGGTCATTTGTGTATGCGTGAACTGTTGTCATCAAGCCTTTCACGATACCAAATTCATCATTAAGTACCTTTGCAAATGGAGCAAGACAGTTTGTTGTACATGAAGCATTTGAAATAATATGATGGTTCTCAGCGTCATACTTGTCTTCATTAACTCCCATGACTATTGTAATGTCTTCGTTTTTAGCAGGTGCAGAAATAACTACCTTTTTAGCTCCTGCTTTAATATGTTTGGATGCCTTTTCTCTGTCCCTGAAAAGACCGGTTGCTTCAATTACTACGTCTACCCCTAACTCTTTCCAGGGCAGGTTTTCAGGGTCTCTTTCAGCGAATATCTTTATCTCTTTGCCATCAACAACCAATGCACCTTCTTTTGCTTCAACTTCACCTTCAAACCTTCCAAAGAGAGAATCATACTTTAAAAGATGAGCCAATGTCCCTGCATCTGTCAAATCATTGATTGCAACAAATTCAATCTCATCCTTATATTTAGCCATACCTACTTTAAAAGCATTTCTCCCAATCCTTCCGAAACCATTAATAGCTACTTTTACAGCCATGTTATCATTCCTCCTGTTAAATTTATAATAATTTATATAAAATAAATGTTTTTATGCATTTATTAGTCCTATCATCTCTGCTGCAGCCCCTTCATCGGTTATCAATACACTATTTTTTGTATGCTTTGCCACAGCCATAATAGCCCTAGCCTTTTGTCTTCCCCCTGCTACACCTATTATATTTTGTATATTACCCAAATCTTCAAATCTTAAACCTACACTTACAGTAGTATATACCACTTCTCCTCCTGCAGCAAAATAATACCCGAAAGCTTCTGCAACCGCTCCCCTTTCATCTAATAGCTTCATCTGTCCTTGATCCAGTCTTCTTCGCCTTGCCATCTCATCTGCTCTTCCTATACCATACACTAAAATATTAGTTTTTTTAATATTGTTTATTACTTCTTTTATAGATGGTTCATTCATCACTGTCTCTAAAGTATGCTGGGCCAAATTATCGGGGACATGCAAAAGTCTATATGTACCGCCTATTCTTTTTGCAAGAACAGCTGCAATCGTACTAGCCTGTATCTCAACACTCTCTCCCATTCCACCTCTAGCAGGAACTACCATTATTTTGTTTTTTGGATGCATAGGGGTAAATGAGTTAGCCACTTCAGCTACTGTAGTACCACCGGTCACTGCTATTATACTATCCTTTTTTATTATTGTTTTGAGATAGTTTGCTGCCACCCTTCCCATTTCTTTTAACACCAAATGATTACTATCGCAATCCCCAGGAACTATGATTATCCTTTTAAGCTCAAGGGCTTCACTCAATATTTCCTCAAACTCGCTCAACCCCTTTATGGAATGCATGAAATCCTTCAAATTTTCTAACAGGTTCGCACCTGCTGGTGTTATACTCATTCCCATAGGAGTGGTCTCTATAAGTCCCTGCTCCTTTAAGAAGGCCACTTCCTTTCTGACATTTCTTTCTCCTGTATTTAGATGATTAGCTAGAGTCCTTCTGCCCACCGGCTGCATATAAAACAGACTTCGAAGTATATTATATCTTTTTTCTAGCAATTCTATTAGTTCTGGCACTATTTTTTTTAGCAACACACGGGTTTTGTTCATATGTATAACTCCTTCGGTTGGGCTGAAAATGTCCCGCATATCAAATAATGTCCCACCTGCCTAAAAAAATATGGAGTATTTACTCCACATATAATTTTATATTATTTTATCAGCCTTTTCAACATATTTTAATACCTTTTTCTTTTATTTGAAGACGGTATGCCCATTTCTTCTCTATATTTTGTAACAGTCCTTCTGGATATCTTTATATCCTGTTGGAAAAGCTTATCTGTAATCTTTTGATCGCTTTCAGGTTTTTTTACATCTTCATTATCTATTATTTCTTTGATAATTTTTTTTACACTCTCAGATGATATATTATTGCCTTTTTCAGTCATAATCCCGCTTGAAAATAGATACTTCAATTCAAATATGCCTCTTGGTGTCTGAACATATTTACCGTTTATAGCTCTGCTTACTGTAGACTCGTGTATATCCAGCTTGCAGGCTATGTCTTTTAAATTCAATGGTCTTAAAAATTTAATTCCCTTTTCCAAAAATTGCCTCTGATAATCCACCACTTCCCTGACCACATTGTACAACGTTGTTCTCCTTTGGTCTATGCACTTTATAAGCCACATTGCAGAATTAAGCTTTTTGTTCAGATAATCAGAAACAGAATCACTAGTTCCACTCTGGTTTAGTAAATCTTTATAGTATTTGCTTATCTTAAGTCTAGGAGCAGAATAGTCGGCCACGATAATTATAAAATCATCGTCTTGTTTTTGTACAATAACATCTGGTATTATATACCTTACTCTGCCCGATGTGGTAAATTGTCTCCCTGGCTTTGGTTCAAGCTTCTTTATCTCATCGCTGATATTTTGCACATACTTTACAGGAATATCCATGCTTTTTGAGATAACCTTAAATCTGTTTTGAGCCAAATCCCTTAAATGTTCTAAAATGATATTCTTCACAGTATCGGTTAACATCTTTTTTTGTTTTAGCTGTATTATAAGGCATTCCTTAAGACTCCTGGCACCGACCCCATAGGGCTCCATGCTTTGCACCAGTTTCAATGCCTTTGACACCTTATCCCTATCAATATCCAGTATTTTAGCAACATCATGTTTAGTCATCTGAAGGTATCCATTTTCGTCCAAGCTTTCAATTATGAACATACATATCTTTTTGTACAAATCTGGTATTTTCATCATTGAAAGCTGCCTTAACAGATGTTCCTGTAATGTAGGTGCCATAGAAACAAAATTCTCATATACAACTGTTTCCCTAGCACTAGTTCTTCTATCTGTATCCCTATAGCTTTCCTGATCGTCAAAGTATTCTGCCCAATCTACAGGAGACTCATATTCCAACCCTACTATATCCTGACCTTCAACCCTTGTACTGTTCTCCTCCTGTTCTAATACCGGATTTGTCTGTATTTGTTCGTCAATAAATTCAGTAAGCTCCGTGGCAGGCATCTGTAAGATCTTCAAAGCCAGTCTGAGTTCTTCAGTCATTATCAACTTTTGAGTCTGATGAATGGACAGCCCAAACCCCATTTCCATTATTACCGCTCCTTAATAAATAACTGATATATAAAACTGATCCAAATTTAAACTAGGTCTATTAAATTATATTTATAAGTTCTCAATAATATATCATATTATAAATAAAGGGATAAGCTACTGATATCGGCTCTGTAGCAAAAACTATTTTCTCATGAAAAACACTGAGGTAGTTCCAGCCCCTACATGAGACCCTATAGCTGCACCTATCTCAGATATCACAAATTCTTTTACTCCAAACTCTTGTTCTATCCTTTCCTTGAGCTTCATGCATAAATCAATATCCCTTGAATAATTCAACCCTATCACCTGATTTTGTATATTATGGCCTCTCATCTTCATTGTCTCTATCATCCTTTTAAAGGCAGCCTTTTCCCCCCTTACTTTTTCGTAAGGCACTATAAAACCATCCTCAAACTGCAGTACAGGCTTTACATTTAGAAGGGTACCCATTAGAGCTTGAGTTTTGGAAATACGTCCACCTTTTTTTAACATCTCAAGATTTCCCACCAAAAATATATGCTCCATCCTATCTCTCATATATTCAACTCTTTTTACAATTTCCTCATTAGTTTTACCCTGCTTGACCATCAGTGCAGCTTCTCTTACCATCAAGCCAAAACCTACTGATGCACCCTTTGAATCCACTACATCTATATCTTCTGTTTCCATCATATCTTTTGCAAGACAAGCTGCTTGATATGTTCCGCTCAGCCCTGATGAAAAAGCGATATATATTATATGATAACCATCCTTTAAAAACTCTTTAAACTCGTCAATAAATTCCGCAGGCGGAATTTGAGAAGTCTTTGGAATCCCCTCAAAGCTATCTAGTTTATCATAAAACTCTCTTGTGCTCAATGTTACCCTGTCTTTGTACGTTTCCTCTCCAAAGTTCACTTTAAGTGGAATCATATATACGTCCAGTTCATCCAATACATCTTTATCCAGATCACACCCGCTATCGGTAATTATTTTTATTTTTTTCATTTATTATACCTCCATACCAAAGAATGATTTTATTTATTATACCTATTTATATTTCTCCAAAAACTCATAAAAATCCTCTTTTTATAGGTGATTTAATACTGAAAATGCTATGTTTGATGCATGGTCAGCAATCCTTTCAAGATTGCTAATAGCGTCCAAAAAGATAATACCGGATTCAGCCACACACATTTGTTCGCCCAACCTCTTTATATGGCTATCCCTCAACTGTTGCTCCAGATCATCAATTTTATCTTCCCTTGGCTCCACCGTTTTGGCTAAATTCTTATCGCCTGTTTTTAGTGATTCTATAGAATCCTCTAATATAGACGCTACCTTACCATTCATATCTTCTAGTTCAGAGATCGCTATATCCGAAAAAAACAGGTTATGATCTATACTATGTTGGGCAAGTTCAACTATATTTTCCGCATGATCCCCTACTCTTTCTATATCGGTAACAGTATGAAATAAACCAGTAATCTGTTGGGACTGTTCTGAAGAGAGGGATAGAACAGATATCTTGATGAGATAATCTGTAATCTCTTTGTTTAAGTAGTTTATAATCTTTTCACGCTCATATACATCATTTACCAAGCCCTCATCTTTTTTGATCAACGCACCCATGGATGCCTGGTGATTTTGTAATGCAAAACTGCCCATCCTAGCAACTTCTTTTATAGCCTGTCCCACCGCAATTGAAGGGGTCTCTAGTATACGCATGTCCAAATATTTTAATCGGTGCTCAGTGTCATCTTCTTTTCCCGGTACCAACCTATTGGACATGTTGACCATAGTATTTGCAAACGGGAATAACAATATAGTATTCACTATATTAAAAATAGTATGGGCATGTGCAATTTGTCTGCTGGTATCTGTAGAAAGTGACTTTATAAATTCTGAATATGGCACAAATCTTATTAATATGAGAAAAATAAAAGTACCTATAACATTAAAAAGCAAGTGAATAACCGCTGTTCTCTTTGCAGTTTTATTAGTACCTATGCTGGCTATCATTGCAGTCACACATGTACCGATATTCATACCGAACAATACTGGCAGTGCAGAATCTATAGTAATTAGATCCTGAAAAGCAAGGGCTTGAAGTATACCTATCGAAGCACTGCTGCTCTGCAATATTGCTGTTATAGAAAATCCTACTAATACACCGATAATCGGATTTTCCAAATTAATGATCATCTGCTGGAATACCGCATTTCCTCTCAAAGGTTTCATAGCTCCACTCATAGTATCCATACCAAAAAATAAGATACCAAACCCGGCTATTATTTCTCCCATTCTTTGACTTGATTTTTTCTTGCAAAAAAGTTTCATCCCTACACCTAACAGTATTGCCAGCGGTGCAATTGCTGTCAGATTAAAGGCAATAAGTTGTGCGGTAATGGTAGTTCCTATATTGGCACCCATTATAACCCCGGTTGCCTGAGCAAGACTCATAAGCCCTGCATTTACAAAACCCACCAACATCACAGTAGTGGCGCTGCTGCTTTGAATTATTGCAGTAACCAAAGCACCCATTATCACTGCAAGAAATCTATTTGTGGTGAGTATTTCCAGCAATTTTTTCATCCGAGTCCCTGCAGCCTTTTGAAGACCATCCCCCATTATCTTCATTCCAAATACAAATAATCCCAGTCCTCCTGCAAACTGGATCAATACATTGATAAATAAGTTCATCTGTTCAACTCCTCCGTAGTCATTTATATTAAATACTATATACCTATTTTTCCCTTAAGTTTAAGATCTTTAAAGCCCAGCTGTCTTAATGCTTCATACAATACTATAGCCACAGAATTCGACAAATTTAAAGACCTAGCATCATTTATCATAGGGATCCTTATGCATCTATCTAAATTTTGGGCTAATAAATGTTCAGGAAGGCCAGCCGTTTCCTTGCCAAATATCAAAAAACAGTCATCCTGATATTTTATATCGCTGTATATATTCCCCCCCTTGGTAGTGGAAAAATAAAATTGTCCATCTTTATTTTCCCTAAAGAAATGTTCTAAAGAATTATAGTAATAAATATTTAATAAATGCCAGTAATCCAGCCCGGCTCTTTTTAAATGTTTATCATCCACCGAAAATCCCAGTGGCTTTACCAAGTGCAGGTTTTGACCTGTGGCTGCACATGTCCTGGCAACATTACCAGTATTTTGAGGTATTTCAGGCTCTACAAGTACTATGTTAAGACTCATATTCCTCATCCCTTCTGATGCGTTTGTTTACTTCTTTTATAAAAAGCTTTTTGTCATCTATATTTATTATTACCTTTTTTGTCTTAAAAGGGAAGGGTATTATGCCAAAAAACCTGCATTTTATACTTTTTTCTAAATTAATTTCTACTAAACTGTCCATATAGGTAACCACAAATACTGTTCCCAATCCTCCCTACTGGTCCAGTACACTCCATCTTATACCCAGTCCCAAAGACTTCATGCCCAGGTATTCTGAAATATTCTATATATCGTCATAAGCTATATGTTCATTAAAAAGTATACCTTGAGTTATTGATATTCCCTTTTTTTCTACTTTATGAGTTCTAAAGAAAAAAGAAGCAGTTTTACTTTCCATTTTCCCATATATAAAAATCTCATAATATCTTCACCTATATCTTTTCTTCCACATAGCACGTATATCCTTTGTCAAGTCCCTAACATACCCATATGGATATACCTCCATTCAAACAAATAGCCAGGGTATACCCTGGCTATATATCCAAAAGAATTATATCAAATTTTATCGTTTTATTCTATATGAAAATGTTTTGTTTGATACTGTTGTAATAATTATATTCCAGATCAAATATTTAAAAGTACTTTGAAAATCAGGAATGAAAAAACCATCTCTTTCCCAGCTGTATTTATATTAATACCAAGAAGGAGACGGTTTTCTGCTTTACATTTCATACCTAATATTATTATCCCTTTAAAAGCAACTCTATAACATACATTTCTAGTGCTTCATAATCCCTTTCCTGTATGCATTTATTTTGAAATTCTTTGTCGAATTTATTAGCCTTTTCTTCTAACATCTTGGCTATCTTTAAGCTGTTTTCTAAATGTTTATAGCATACTTCCTGTTTTTGGGTTCTCATAGCTTTTACGTCCAAACCTATATATTCCCCGCCTTTGCCGTAACCATGATCTACTAGTACTTTTATCTGGTTAAAAGCCTGTCTTAGGTTTTCTGCTCCAAATACCTTATCCTGGTCATATTTGATCCCGTTCTGATCATTTAAATGTACACTCCACAGTTTACCAAACGCCATCGCAAAGGCCATTTCACTTGCAGGATCCAGCCCTGCCAACACAGCATGCGCAGTTTCCATCGTTACCCCTACTCTGTCAGGAGCTGTCGTTCTAGCTGCCAAGCCTAATGCATGACCTATGGTGGGACAAAAACTCCTGTCTATAGGTTCGTTGGGTTTTGTTTCTAACGATACTTTGATATCTTTATCATACTCCAGTATTACATTTATACCTTCAATCATTCTGTTTACGCCTTCTACAGGATCTTTGCTTTCATAACATACTGTGCCTTCTCTTGCCGGCCATATGTTTATTATGTCACAGCCTAATTCTTTAGCTATATCCACCGACCTTAATGCTCTCCATTTTGCAAACTCCCTGTCTTCTGGGCTGTTGGAGGTAAATCCTCCATCTATAGTACGAAGATCCATCCATAGTCTTGGTGCTACAAATTCTGCTGCCAACCCATATTGATCAAGCATTTCCTTTACTTCTTTCGCTCTGTTTTTTATACCTTTTTCCGTTAGGTTGTTTATTTCGGGTACTGCATCATCGTCATGAAATTGCACTGCGTCTAGTCCTATTTCTTTAAATTTCTTTATTTTGTCTTCTAATGATATAGTTTCTCTTACTTCTGGCCCGAAAATATCAGCTCCTTCGTCCACGTTCCACGGTCCTGCTGAAAATTTGAATCTTGACATTTTTTATCCTCCTTTTTTACCTATTAATTTTTACCCATTGTTTTTTCTGACTGCTTTCTGCTATCGCATCGGTTATAGCCATTATGTCATGTCCTTCTCTAAAGGTAGCAAAATCTGCAGGATCTTTGTCTATATCCTTGCCCTGCAGTATGAATGTATAGAATGCTGATAGGTTGTTTTTGAATGCATCGTTCCAGCCTTCAGGATGCCCACCTGGTAAAAATGCATATTTTTTGGAGTCTTGCGTCATTTGATTAGGGTCTCTCATTACTTCACGGTTAGGTTGATCCCTATATCCTACCCACATCCTATCTCCTTTTTCCTGATTCCAATAAAATGTGGATTTGGAACCATTTATTTCTATGTTGAAATAACATTTCCGACCTGCGCTTACTTGTGATACATAAAATACTCCACGAGCTCCATTGTTGAATTTTATTAATACTGCTGCCCAGTCCTCTGTTTCTATTCGTTTGTCTTCGTAATCTGTCAACTCTTTGTTTACACTAAAAGTTTCTACTGTTTTAGATTTCTTTCTGATAGGAATTATTGTAGATAGGTCTGCGTATACTTCTTCTATTTTTAGTCCGGTTACTGTCTGGGCTAGATCACACCAGTGGGAGCCTATGTCTCCTATAGCCCTAGTTTTTCCCGCTACTTCTGGTTCCACCCTCCAATTATAGTCTGTATCATACAATAACCAATCCTGAAGGTATGAACCATGAACTAGTCTTATATCTCCTATTTCTCCGTCTTTTATTTTTTGTTTCATCTCTTGGGCTAATGGGTACATTCTGTAATTGAAATTTACTCCATGAACTATTTTATGTTCTTTTAATAGGTTTAACATTTGTAAGGATTGTTGGCTATCCATGGCTAATGGTTTTTCTGAAAAGATATGTTTGTCTGCTTTTATGATTTCCGTGTTTACTTTTAGGTGCATATTGTTAGGTGTGCAATTATGTATTACTTCTATTTCTGGATCTTTTATCAGGTCTTTGTAATTTCCATAAGCTTTAGGTATGTAAAACTCCTCTGCTTTTTGATCTGCTAGCTCTTGATCAGTTTCTGCCAAGGCTACTATATCTACATATCCTAATCTTCTTAAGATTTCTATATGGGTGGCTCCTATAAAACCTGCTCCTATTACTCCCGTTTTTATCTTTCTCAATTTATCGAACCCCCTATATTTGTATAGCTAAGTTAATAAATTTCCAATAAAACTTAATATACGAATTTTGCTGACTTATAATTGCTTGAAAGGTCAATTATTACAAAGAAAAGTACATAGCATTAGTTTTAAAAATAGTGGCAATATTCATATCATGGCAGCATGTGTTTTTGTTCCGTCTTTTTATAGAATAGTATGAAACTTGATTTTCACAATAATTATAGAATGGTGTAATACAAAGCTTTATAAACTTCTTTTATTATGATAGCACGCCGGAGAATTAATGTCAATACTTATTTTTTCTATTTTATTAACACGCTAAATGCAAGTTAAAATGAAACACTTTTTTATCTCTGTTAAAATGTATTGCTCTTCTCCCCTAGGGGAGAATTTTTTTTGCTTTTTACTATTATGCGCACTTTTTTAATTCTTCTTCAACTAC
>JAQVDB010000030.1 GCA_028698525.1 Clostridia bacterium | reverse complement strand
CTCTGGGGTAGATACTTGGGTATATACTGGTTGAGAGGTGAGGGTGGGTATGTGTTGAATTATAGTTGTTGATGTTGACTGTGTCTGTGTTGGTGCTGCCACTCCGATACATCCCCCTGAAAACTCTATCAGGATTAAAATAAAGAGGATTTCAGCTATTTTGTTTGAGGTCATTTTGTTGATCTACAACCAATCTTAGCATCATATATAGCTGCCATTTCTCAATCCTATCTATTTTTCCATCTTTCAATATAGATGCTCCCCAGCTGATCTGCTGTGCTGACAGACTATAGGTTTTGTCTATCTGGGCAGGCTGGATCAGAGTAGTTCCCTGCCCCGAGATCACATACAAATCCTTGTTATAATCAGCCACATGGATTTTTATCGTGTTGTATCTTGCTTCTTTCATATATGGGCTGACCAGGTTAATATTTTGCGCTGTGTTAAGCGGTAATATTACCTGTTTATACAGGTTATTGAATTTTTCATCTTTAGTCGGCTGTTGATTGTTTGGTTGCAGCCATGGAATAAAAAAGGCTGCGCTTGCTACATTGGCATAAAGCACTATAATCAGTGCTATGGATAGAGTTTTTTTATAATTCATAAAGTGTTCTCCTTGGTTATTATTTGTTTTTTAAATAATATTAATTTATGTGCTTCGCTGTATGTTTTTAGCTGCGCTTTCACTGCCCTGATATGTATTTCTATCACTTCTCGGAAATATTTGAATGGGGGGTTAAGCGTACCTACGTTGAAAATAGATAATGATCTCATAATACCCCAATACTTTTAAGCCAATCCATTAAAGGGGTAAGAAAGTTTGCCAGGGATGGAGAGATAATATCCGGTCGTGGCTTCATGATCGGCTGCAATACTATTATTTTTGTATCCGGGACCCCCACAGCAGATATAAAACTGCCTGATATGGATTGGTATCCTGGCTTTTCAATCGTGTATGTATAGGTGCCTGTGATCAGAGTGAATCCATGTGGCGAGCCGAGTATATTTATTGTCCCTATGCTGCTCACGGTCATGGTTACAGGCAGAGGAGATATTATGAAATTCACTGTTGCGCCTTTCGCTGGTGTTGTTCTTGGCGTAATTATCGGGGTCGGTGTTGGTGTGGGTGCTGCTGGCTGCACTACAATTATACCGTTCACGAAAACCCTATCTACTGCCGGCTGGAAATTCGTGTTAAGTACCCTCTGTACAAGATTGTTTTTGAAAATGTTATATCGATCCTCGCTGAATTCATAATCCCGAATCATCTCATCACCGCAGCCATAAGAACTTCTCGTAATCGCTCCATGCTGGTAATAGACTTCACTTACACAATTCATAATAACGTAATTGTATTTTGAGCTATAAGTCCGTGTGCTGGTAGCGATTTTGATGTCCGCCGGGGAGCCATCACCATATAGATTCAGAAACGGTATCTGCTTCTGGTTGACATTCTGTAGGATATACACCCCGTCATCATATGTCGTGTTATATAAGATGTTTCCATATCCTGCTTTTCCCAGAACTTCTCCGTACTGATATCGGTCTATTTTTGTTCCGGTTTCAGTTCGTGCATATACAGTCGGGATGAAAGCTATGACC
The DNA here is from genome assembly GCA_028698525.1 of Clostridia bacterium. Taxonomy (NCBI): domain Bacteria; kingdom Bacillati; phylum Bacillota; class Clostridia; species Clostridia bacterium. The sequence goes on along the minus strand of JAQVDB010000030.1, from coordinate 27,748 downwards.
AATACCAGCAAGAGAGCAAAACAATATCGGGATATATGGTTTTTCATTATTACCAGCCAAATAGTTCCATGATCAAACTCCAGAAACTTGCAAGGATATTCTTTGATGATGTTACCGGAGTGCCAGTTGATGGTGGCGGAGGTGCATCCTTTTTAGAATTAAGTTGCTGTACCTCTTTTGCTTCAATCGTTTCAACTGCTTTCCATTTTTGTAGGGTATTGTCCCACGTATAATCCTGCCTGACAACCACGGCAATAAGGTAATATTTTCCCTCAGATAATGGCGTAAATTGTGCTGATGTACCGTACGGCGACATGGTAAGCTGCTGCCAGCCCGATTCATATTTTATGTTTTGTGCGCTGTCTGATACGAGCCATTCAGCAAACATGGCTTGATATGTGCCATCTGTATAATCACTATCCGGGGCTGTGAATGGGAGGTTGATTACTGTCGTGTATGGTTTAGATATGGGTATTTCAACTGCACTGCCGCCCATAATTGAAAGCCCGAATAATCCCCTGATCCCCTGCATGAGATTCGTAATGAAACTGGATATCGCCGGGGGTATTATTATAGGTTTTGGTCTTGAAGGTGTTCCTGGTGTTGTTCCTGGCGTAATTATCGGGGTTGGGGTTGGTGTGGGTTGATATGCGGTTGATGAGATCACATTCACAGTATAAGACATACTGCTGCCCCTGACCCACGTTGGAGAGCTTTGCTGACCTGAGTAATCAGTCATTATCAACAGTGCCCGTTCCTGAAGGCAATATGGATACTGACCTATTGTAGTGAATGACGGATCGGCATTAAATATGAGTTGGAGTGTATCTCTGTAAGTCAAAGTTGTTGTTTTTGTGTCAATGATCTGACCGCTTGTGCATGACCCTTTATACCATTCATATTTATATTCCAGGGTGCTGCTGCCTCCCATCCACGGTGAAATATCTGCCCGGATAGTGACCGGGACTGACGCTGAATTTGCATTGATGTATATAGTTTCCCCTATCGGCATTGAGGTTATGGTCAGGGGATTGTTTGATTGCAGCACATATTCTGTGGTTGAGTCTGAATATGTGATCTTATACAACGCTTCCCCAATTCCGAATGCTGCCAGGGGTGAGGAGCTCTTGATTAGTTCTTTTTTCACTATGCTACCTGCTGCATATACAGGCGTTGCTGCTGCTGATATAATTATCAAGAGCATTATTATTGTTGTTACGGATATTGTTTTCATATATATCAACTCCTAAAACCAATTCCAGGGAAGGATCGGGTTCGCGGCGATCCCGGTAATTGTATCTGCTACGCCTGTAAGCATCAGATATACCAGATACATCATGTAGAGAACAAATAACAGGATGATGATAACTATAAGTTGTAAGGGGTTTTTAGCCAGACTGGCAAATATTCCCTGTTTGAACATAATAAATCCAACCACTAGAGCCAATGCGCCCCAGAATATCCAGGTCATGTCAATTGGATCCTGTTGCGGGAGGTATGAGAAAAACAGGTTTACAGTCTGCGGCTCTCCCCCGGTAAGCGTTATGTCCCTTTGTGTTGGTGCAAACAATTTGGGATTCGATATATTGTTCGTGGTAAAGACATATCTACCGAGAGGAATGGTATCTTCATATTGCCCTATTCCCATCTGCACCCCGTTTTTAAATATGGGTGCGTTGCTTATTACCTCACCGTCCGGGCTGAGTGTTTTTACAATAATTTTTTGTGTGGTGGGTGGGTTTGTTGCTGACGGGACTTTGATCGTTAGAATCACGTCTTTTTTTGCCTGGTATCCAGATCCTCCTGCTGTAGCGATTATAGTTACTACCGTGCTCGAATCTACACTGACAGTAGGATTCAGGGAAAATATGAAAGTACCCTGCTGTCCCTGAGATAATCGCAGGCTGTTTGTTACTGCCGTGACTGTCGCTCCGTTTACGATCGCTGCTACGTTGATAGTGTCAGTACTTCCCCTGTTCGTGACCATGACTGTCAACGTGGCAAAGCCCTGACCTTTCGTGATACTCTGTGGGGAAAGGGTAGCTGAATCAATTAGAGGATCACCCCAGTTCTGGATCACTGTGATTGTCTTTGCCATGGCTTTTGGTATGACTGCCTGTAATTGTGTGCCTACGGAGCCTACAGGATACGAAATAATGATGTTATTAGTGCCACTGAGGGATAATGACAGGTCTGTGTATTGTAGAAGCCCCAGGGCTTTCATCCTTGCCAGGAATTGCGCCCAGTCCATAGGTAGTTTTCCAGTATCCCACGGACTGACAAACTGTACCTCGGTGTTGACTTTATCAAGATAATTTTTGAAATTGACTTTATCGAATGCTTCTATGCTGCCATACCCGTTATCTACGAAAAATACACCGCTCACATCTGTTGTTATCCCGCCTGATACTTGGTGGGATGGTGTGATTGTTGCTATGTTGCCCAGATTATCTTTTAGATATATTGCCTGCGGCTGTCTATAGTCATAGCTTTTTGTTATCGGGGCTGTGGTTGTATCTGCGGTATTCAGGACTATTTCATAGTTTGTGGTGATGGTGCTGCTGATCCCAGACCTTTCGTATGCCTTGACAGGATAGCTTACCATTGATGCCATGAATCCGGTTCTTAGAATATACTTATTATCACTATTGAGTGTTACCGGAACTGTCTGTATGGGTGCTTTTTCCGTCACCTGGATTCTGACGCTTGCTCCTGTTGTGAATTCCGTAGTTCCTGAGACAGATTTAATACCTGGTTGCAATTCAAGATCAAACGTCTGGGCATTACTCATAGCAGACATAGCTATTATCCAGTTCTCACCTTCCTGGGCACAGACAGCCCCTGAATTGCATTTGATTGTTATGCTTCCGTACGATGGCAGGCTCAGTTTTTGCGCTGCCTGGGAGATAGTTTTGATGGTGTTCCCTATCCATCCGTTCACATCATCTACGGACGCACTTGCCGGTACTGCAAAAAGCAGCATGGCAATCATGAATATTTGTATATTTCTCATCATAATTTACCTCATCAAATTGGCTATGTTTTCTATCTGGGTATCAACCGCGCTGCCTACCCCGTATGTGATCTCTATTGCTTTCCAGAACATATATGAAAGGATAACGATTATAGTTAGACCGATTATGAATATTGGATTATGGAGCAGCGAAGCTAACACACCTCTCATGGCAAAGATTATGGTTAGCGCCACTGTAAGTATAATCCAATATACTGTATCGCCTGAAGCTCCCCCACCATCCACTGACTTTGTGGTTGCTGCATATACAGGCGGGATGAAAATGACCAATACCAGTAAGAGACTTAAACAACAATAGGATGTTGTGTTGTGGTTTTTCATGTGTGCTGTCCTGCTGCACATACTATCAGCCCTATTGCTGTAAGTGTTGGGACCATAGCATCTATCTGATCTGTGGGGTCGAATATCTCCCATAATGCTGCCAGTCCTGGAACGCCCCATAGGAAAAGAGCCAGTAGCACTCCTGCAAAGTCAAAAACTGTTCCGAATCCTGGAATGCGTCCAACTGTTAAGTCAAGGGCATCCCAGATTATTGAAATTACAAATTTTATTCCTAGTGGTAATGGTATCATATTACCGCCCCTCTAAGTCCGAGTAATGTGAGATTCCATGACAGGTGACCGCCCTCTGCTGCTCCGAACCCGAATGTTTCTTTTATTCCGTACATTATGAAAAAGAGAATAAATGCGATGGCCAAGACTACATAAAATTCATTGAAACTGCTGACATTCTGGGAATATGATCCTACATGCAGGATGCTTATTATGAATATTGATGGCAGCCCATAACGCATCCTGTTAAGATTGGGTACGTCATATTTCAAGGTGTAGCCTTTGATCGTGAATATATTCCCTTTGATTATGCTACCTGTCCCTTTTCCCCATGGGAGCAGGGTAGGTAGCAGGATAAACGCTATGAAATTTTCATTGAAACTGATAGCAGACTCAATGACAATGTTTGTGAGGGTCGGGATTGTCAGGTTGAGTGTGCCTGTGAAAATGAAATGAAGGAAGATATAAAATAACGGGAAAAAGATTATAAAGTTGACTCCGATTGCCCATAGTGGTGGGACTTTCGGGACATATGGTATTGAGTTATTTTGTGCCAGCCAAGATATAGCTACCATCAGAGCCACAGCACCGACAAAATAAAAATTAATCACATCATATATCTTATCGCCTGTTCCTGGAAAAATGAAAGTCGTTGTTTCTTTAGAAATACCTAGAAAAAGCATTGCAATTACATATACTGCAATAAATTGAACTTCTCTTTTTTCAGCAAAGGCAGCCATATTGACCTATATAAATGTAAAAAAATAAAAAAGATGGGGACTTAGTTAAGTCCACGCATCTGTTCCGACTACACTCATATTCAGCATGAAGTTTGTTGCTGGTGAATCGTAATGACCGCCTGCGCTCGTGAGAGCGTTGCTGTTCTGGGTCGTCTTAAAATAGAATAAGACTGAGCCGCTTGCCGGGTGGTCATATGTGACTTTTACAGACATTCTTCCTTTTGCTGTGGTTGAGGTTCTCAACAATCCTTCTGCGGGGAACGCACCGACTTTATACATCTTATCGGTTGATGTGGTGAGTGCGGGTACTGCCCGGAACAGGTTTTCAGAACTTACGACTTCCTGCGGTATGCCAGAATAAGTTACTGCGGTTCCTGTTTCCGGGGTGATTGTTATTGTTTTGATAGCTCCGATGTTGGATTGCGGGGCTTCCAGCCATAGAACTGAATCTGTCCACTGCTCACCGTTATTGGTGGGGAACATATCGAACGTAACAGATTTCTCCACACTGCTGGCTTCTGACTCAAGATATGATGTAACTGCTGTGTCTGCGTAGTTATAGTAGAGCAATGTTGGATAATTGTACCATACCTTTACGGGGTTGCTGATAGTCCATGCATTTCCACTATCAGAGTTTTCAAGTCCTGTGAGCTTTGCTGTCATGACAAAGCTGACGTTCTCTGCCGCCCCGGGTGTATTGTCCTGGTAGCCGGCAAAAGTCACTATGTCGCCGACCTTGCCTGTATATCCTGCAAGCGAATATACACCGGTTGTCAAACTCATAGTATATGGTGCGATCTCTCCTATCTTGCCTTCCTGTATCAATTTCATGAAGTCGTTTCTATCAGATACTTCATTGTGTAGTGCATAGATCGTGCCTGTTGAGGCATATGTGCCTCCGACTGCGTTTTTGACATTCAATTTCAGTGTTGCGCTTGTACCTTGTAGTGCTGCCTGCTGATCCTGTTGATTGGTCGGCACTTTGAGTTCCTGTACTGGAAGACCCAAAATACCTGATGCGTTGACCGCCAGGATAAGAGCCAATCCCCAAATTAACCCATTCAGGATCCGTGTTCCTTTTTCTTCAACCTTGCCAATTCTGAGTATGCCAAAGACGTCAAGACCGCCGATGAGCAAAATCAGCCCTATGACGAGGGGTGCTATTCCTGCTGCTGTGCTGAATCCGAGTATAATCAGGATCAGCCCAATCACCTGTAAAATTGTGTTTAAACTTATTTTCATGTTTTCCTCCAATAAATAGGGGTTTTACCAGCAAGCCTTTATAATTAATAATATATAACATTATGTATAACAAGATATATAAAATATACTCTATAACGCAATCGGTTAAGGGTATAACATAGTAAAAATATTTGAACGACCCCACCCCAAACGGCTGAGGCTTATTATGGTTCTTCGCTCTGTTTGGTCCCGATATATATTCTACTTTAAGGGATACTATCAGATGGGAGATTAAAACAACTTGGAGGTAATTGCATTTGATTATCTAGCTTTCCAAACAGATTTATGAGTGCATCTAACTTGATCTTTCCTTTTTTTGTTAGCAGGTAATGGTATATGCAGCCCCTGGTATCCCTATGTTTGATTGGATTCCTGGGGTTTTTCCGGACTCTTATATTTTTACGCTGCACATATCCTTTATCCCATAAGTAAGTTAGAATATGAGTGATATTATTTTGCGTCCTGCCGTCACATTGTGGCGTAATCCTTATAGAGATCGCAAGATGATGATCATTTCTGAGAGTCATGATCGCCTGCAAGACCCTGTACATAGGTTTACCATCCCATTCAGTCTTGGTCATATAATGTTACGTTATCTTATATTTAAGATATATAGTTTTCCCTGTGGATATCTCAGATATCAACCAGAAACCAAGTAAGAAACTCTTAATCAAAATAATCATCCCCACGTCTGGATTTATCTTCGCCTGTGAATATGCGCCAGAATTCCTTTGATTTCCTGAATCCCCTGATATATGTCTCCTGCCAGATCGTTGCTGCTGACTGCCCGTCTGCAAGCATCTGGTTGGCGTCTGCCATCGCTAACTTATCTGCGTCTGCCTGGCTGCCTCCAGCCTTATCTATATACTTGCTGAACGGCTTGCTGAGTTTCTCAGTATAGAATCCGGGCATGGGTAGATACGTGAGGTTGGACCCCCCTCCAGTCATGACTATCCCCCAGTCCTTGTTTGTGCTGGGTACTCTCGCGTAGTCGCGATCCTCAGGGTCGATCTGGAAGTATGCATAGATCGGATTCTTGGCTATAGTGGCTCTTTCCATATCATCCTGACCGAATGCAGAGGTAGAGAAACCTTTACTGATATGAACATTCGTGAATCTGCTGATGTTTTTGTCAGCGATCGCACTGAACTGAGTGACGTATACGACTTTCGCACCTGAGTGCCTCCCCACCGGCAGCCATGCAGTGCTGTTTTCGTTTTCTTTGCTCATGCTGCGCCGTGAACTTGATCTGACCCCCGCCTCATCGTATAATACTATATCTCCTGCTGCCATATCCATTATGTTAGTAATTGGCTCTGCCCATTCTGGAAGTGCGTCTGCATCTGATTTTACCGGGAGTACCACTTTGATATTGAAATCTTCCCGTAATTGATCGAGCAGCCACCATGCGCTTGATCCTTTACCAGACCCACCCATGCCGGTAAGCAGGATCACGTATGTTTCTTCTTTCTTGATTGTCCTTAACAGCTTCTGTTGGTGGATTTCAACGGATTTAGTATTGTCCTTCCAGTCTTTGATTACCTGTTTACCCAATCCCGGATTCCAAATAAAATCATATCTGACTGTTCCTGGGGTGGCTAACTCAATTGGATCAGTCCATAACCCCCCTCTACTGAACTCATCTACCCAAGAATATAAATAATCATTGACTGTTGTAAAATTCTGATCCAGCCAATGCAGATGTGAGGGGTTTTTAGTGATCATTTATCCCTTACATATTATGCCTTTCAGGTTCGATATTTTGTTGATTTTGTACAGGTAGCCTATGTCCTGTATCTATATTAGAATCCTGAGTTTTTCTGACTGCTGTTGATATATTGGCTGTACTTTCGCTCATAGATTTTGCATTTGTCAGCATATTTTCATTGGCTTGTTGCAGTTTGTTACCAAATCCAGACAAACCTTTATTCATTTTGAAAAGCGCTTCCACTATAAGATTGAACCTATCTGCTCCGAACTCAAACCCGCCTTTAATGGAGTTATATGCTCTGCTTTCTTGATATTCTAGCGGAAAAGTTAGATAAATTGATAATATTTGATCCAGATTTTCCAATTTACCTTTTGAATTGACTTTGAGTATTGGGTTTTCAAGGATTTCTTTGAGTAGATTAAAATCATACCCGATATATTTGTACAGTTGCTGTACTGTAATCTTCTCGATTGATCCTTTCAGGATCAGATTGTGCCCTATCCTCGCTGTATTTTCTTTTCGGGATACGTATATATTATTATCCCTGCCGCTGACAAGAGCATCATACCCCCCTCGAACCCATAAAAACCCGTGTTTTTCGTATATATCTGGACTTTTTGGGATCAGCTGGAGTTCATCCACATATTTGTTTTTATATGGAAGGATTTTTGAGGATAGATAGATGCGCCAGTCCTTGAATTCATACATTGTGATAAGACCGATGGTCAAAATCGAGGCGAGAACTTGGGGAAAAGTCATAACTGTGTGTCCCAGGGGATTTTCGTTATAACAAATATTACGCTCAGGTATCAAAACGTAATCCTCTGAGCATTTCAACTGATTATCCTTTGTTTTTTCCGGTTCTTTTTCCCGGTCATTCAGGACAAAAAGCAGGATGCTTGAGACGAAAATTATAATGATCAGAATTAACCATCTGTCTTTTTTCATAATATCACCCGAAAATATGTTGCAGTATGCCTTTCTCCTTGACTGGCTGTATTGCTTTGCCCACATCGCTTATAGTTTCCAGAGATTTAGACAGGCTGGCATGTTCATTTTCGATAAGTTGTAGACCCATATCTACAGTCCTGTTTTTTATACATATCCCACTAATAAATTCGCTTGTATTCATTTTTTTTGGGATTCGTCCTAATTCCTCTGCGCTGAAATATTCTTTATATTTTTCAGTGTTGAATTCCTTATGGGTCTCAAGTTCCCCGGCAGAAATATACCCTACGCTGCATGTTTCGATTCCAAATAATCCATTTCTGCGCTGCCTGAGTGGTCTTTTTAGTTCAAAAGGGATATAGTCCATAACTGTTTTTGGCACCATTTGTCCCTCAAAAACTATATGCGTCCCGATCTTATGGATATGAGTCAGTAATCCGATCCATACGCTACCTCCTTCGATAGGGAACGCTTTTGTACCTCCTACCCTGATCCATCCCCAGTCCCCCGATATATGGAGTTTCCCACCCACACACGATTCACAATTATCCATACCATCTGCAATTGCCCCATCACTGATTACTTTCAGATGTATGTATGTCGCGTCTATAATCCCTATGATCATCCAGATGAAAAGCAGTAACGGGATGATCGTAGGCTGGTCATAACTTGGAGAGATATTATAGAGTCCCACAGCGTAAAGCAGGGTTTGGGTTTCCGCAGGACTGTAATATATGAATGATATTACCCATGCTGAAATTGTCAGACCTAACATCAATTTTTGACTGCCATCAGGGGCTATTTTATCGAGGTCTAAAACTGTCATCTGCTGCCTCTTTAATAATGAGTTTGATTAGGTCTGGGTCTGCGGTCTGACCGTTTGCATGTTCGAGTTGTGGTAAAAATTCCTTGATGTATATCTCTAATTTTCGTTGTCTCTCTGCCTGGCTTTTTGTTTCCGTAATGATTTCTGCCGGAGAGGATACAAAAGTTGATAGGCTTATCTTATCTCCCCCATTCGCCCGTAAGTTGTGTTTCTCGCTGCATATCCGGGCAAATTCCCTCATGAATTCTTCTGCTATTTCTGTAGTCCTGAAGGCATTGAGAGATGATTTTTTCCAGATATCTGGGAAAATTGAGACAAATGGCATAATTTATACCTCATGTGTCTTTGTATGTTCTTTTTTGATTGCGTCTAGAGTGGCTATGTCTTTTGTTGGTATTATTGCAGACCAGGAACACTGATCACAGTTTACCATGGTTGAATCATCTGGGACTGCGGTTTTTACTAGCCTTGGGTCATTATCTCTGATTGTATCCTCTGGCTCTTTTTCTTTATCTCTGCCCTTCTTGTTTTTCAGTGTTGTGAGGACTAATGCCATGGCTACTATTCCCAATAGACCATATGTTAAGTATGGGGGATCTTGTGGAGGTGGAGTTGCTGTTATTATTCGGGTTGCATTAGTTCTATCTAAATTCTCTCGCCTTGTTTTTTCTTCTTGGACAGATTGCCATGCCCTATATTCATCCTGTGTGAGGACCATATTTGCATCAGGGTAATATTTTTTTTCAGGGGTCGGTACAGGCGTGGGGGCTGGTGTTGGCATGAGTGTGGGGAGTGGGGTCACGCGCCTGCTTTCGATGACCGTCACTGTTTCTCTATACTCACGATATCCATTTTTTTCAACCACTAAATCAAAGTCCCCTATTTCGTTATACCCTACTGATATTCTTCCACTTATCGTATCTCCAGGAATTGATTTAATTTGTGACCCATCAAATAGTGTTACCCTAGCTCCGCTGATATATTCTTTTGTCTGGGCGTCCTTTACTTTGATATAGGATAGCGTTCCCTGCTCTACCAATTCATTGAACCCTGATAGTTCGAAGGTTTTGAGGGAATCACCATCTTTCCGTAATGTGATTGTCTGTACCTGCTGTAATGCGTTTTCAGTGAATGTAATTGCGCTTGTTGTTGTGTTCCAACCTGGCTTTGAAAATGAATATGTTATTTTCGATATGGGTTGATCTCGAACGATTAGAACTCCTGCACTGTCTGATTTGTTGCCAGTTGGTTGTACTGTTACATCTCCAACTGGGTTATTATTATAATCCAAAATTGTAAAAGTTGCAGTGCCTGTTGGGGAGACAGGATGATTTATTATAAGGTTGATTACTTTGCTTTTTCTATCCCCATCCAGGGTCTTGTAATATACAGTCAGTATTGTATTTCCCTCTACGCCGATGTTTTTAAGATAATTTAGTTTGATCGGCAACCCCCAGGTAGTTGTATTGCCTGTCTGCTCCCCGATCAGCATCTGATTGGGGCTGGTGTAATCAAACCTCGCCCATACGCTGTCATACTTTGCGGTCTCGTTTATTTCTGCTACAAGTTCAAAATCTGTTTTGATCGTAGCTGACTGCTCTGGATTTATGATCATTACATCTGCCTGTACTGCATCCACAAAATAAGCCAGGGCTGCCACTAATAAAATAATAAATACGATTGCCTGGAATGCGGCAAACGCTTTGTGTTTTTTCCTATATGTATCCCACGCCTCGGAAAAGTCTTTTCTTGCTGCTATGATCTCTTGTATTGATTTATTCGGCTTCATTTAATATCTACCTCTTCATCTTTTAGTTTTTGTAATTCTTTTAATTTGAGTTGAATATATTCTGAAAACGCTATTTGCAGAGTCTCTTGTGTGTTACCTCCTTTTGTCTTTTTCTTAAGTTGATTATACATGCTTACTGGCATGGGGATTTGGTACTGCCGTATTTTTTCCCCTTCGTTGATCTTGATATCTACATCAAGACCAAATTCCAGATATTCCAAAAGCGCATACCATAATATTGCCTGAACGGTCTTTCCTATATCCTGTGGAATCTGGTTTTTTGTTAATTCCTTGATGATTTCATATGTTTCGTAAGCTAAAGATACCTGACAGGATTTTATGGGCTCGTTAAATTCAGTCTCTGTTGCCATGATATGAGAATGCAAGGCGCTGATAAAAGTGATTCTGTCCATGCCGGAAGATCCTGCAGGAGCTGGATGCGGGACAGAACCCTCGATGAACACGTCACCTATTCATCTTGCCTTACATTACGTTACATTGTGACTTTTTGAAGGGATATACTTTTCCATATAAGGTTCTGTTAAGATGGCGGGGGATTAAAAACAAGTTAACCGACGGGTGATAAATATTACCTATGGTAAAACAGCAGAAGCTATTACGAAGTGAGATCACGGTTCTGTTAAATATCAATAATAAATATATGCTGATATTGCCAGAACCATACCTCCAAATACATAACAGAATGATTTTGAGAATTTACCGACTGTGTTCCCTTCCGTAATCATTGCAGCAATAATGAACCCGGCTCCAAACAAGATAAAGAATATTGTGATTATGTCTTTAACCGACATTAGACCTAGACCCCCAATACATATGCTGAGATCATAACAAATACAAAACCCCAGATTATTGAATTTTTTGACGTTGTTTTTGATAATGCACCAGCAATCATATTGATAATTCCAAATGCTGCCAGCACATAAAAAACGAATTTTCCAGAGTCAGTATGCCCTATATTTGTTATATCCAGATCGGGAAATTTGATTATATTTGGTTGCCCTGGGGTCGCTGCTGTTTGTATCACAGCCAAGATAATGAATAGTGATATGGATTGAATAAACTCACCTGATAAAAATATGTTTATGTCGTCTTATATCTATTTGTATTCAATTCTGTCCAGCCGGCAAGCCTGATCTTCTGAGTCCGGAAGGACAGAATTGTTTGAAATCAGTTTCGGTACTCGCCGCAGATACTCAATCCTAACAGATTCAGGATCTATGTGATTGTATATCTGCCATGACTGCCTGCCCATACTGTCGCCACGCAGCCACATGATATATTGTGGTTCCATCCCTGCCCTGAACAGATGAGTTGTGAAGAAGTGCCTGAAGCAGTGTGGTGTAAGCCTGTAGCATAGCGGTCCGCGGGGTTGATGCAGCCCAAGTGGGATTGCAAGGGATGATATGAGTTCACCAGGATAATCCCGGTCCATCTTCTTTCCCGTATTTTTGTTGATCCAGAGCCATGGAGATATCGCCCTGCTTGATCTCCATTGAATATATTTTTTGAGAATTATGTAGAGCTCTGTATCTATGAATGCGATCCTCTGGGATCGTTTGGCTTTCGCAGGCAACCGGATAATGCCATTTTGAAAATCAATACTGTCTATTACCATGCCAAGAAGCTCTCCCCTGCGGATGCCAGTCTTCGCGAGTACCATAAGAATAGCTATATCCAGTGGACTCTCAGCCCGCAGGATGAGATGTATCATGTTCTGGATGGATATCAGCTGACGTTCGTTCTCCCCGCCTGTAACCGGCTTAATCTGGCTCAGATAGCGCTTTCTAATGGGTAGGATGGGATTGTATGATGCCTGTCCTTCATAGATCAGGTACTCATAGAACATACTGAGTGCTGAAAAGTGCCCTTTGAGCGTGCTTCCTGCCGGGTTGTTGGCTCTGAGTTTGAGAAGGTACTTCCTGAGATCATCCTGTGTAGCCCAGAGGGGATCAGGGACTATCTCCAGGAAGTCTTTGAGGTTTGATCTGTAAGTTTGTATCGTATGCCTGGTCAAACCGCGAGCTTCGCAGTCCAGGCAGAAACCTTCAAGATAGGTCATACCCTTCACAGTATTAAATTAGTTAATATGTTTTGCGTTCCTTTGCTTAGATATATAAAAATGCTCCCGTTGCTGTCTCATACATATATATAAATAAGCATAGGCTGTTTTATGATACAGATGATACAAGGTAAAAAAACCCTGTATCATGAATGCAGCGACCTGTTTTTTACCCTATTTTCATATTTTTTTTTCTGCACGCCGTTTTGAAATGAAAAAATCAAAAATCATAAAACCATGATTTTTGTTTAGACTGTTCATTTTTGCGTCTCCCGATTCATGATACATGTTTTTGCAACTTGTAAATCTGTATCATGGACGTGGGTACGCTTCTTGATTTGATAGTGTATCATGTAACAGGAGATGCCGACTATGTCGCCTCATAGCGGTGAATTTTCATGAGACAGAAGCGGGTGGCATTGTGTAAGTCTATGCATATTTATATTTTATTAAGATATTTTAATACACATTTTGAAACATGCCTGGATATGAAATGGAGGTATATACCTAAGTGAAACTATTAGGTGTACCTAATTATTATTTCTGTCCTGCCTGGCTGCCGAGATCTCTGGCGCCTTGTGGACAGAATCAAAAAATGAGACCCCGGACAGAGCGAAGCGAAGTCCGAGCGTAGTCATTTCGTTACGATAGGCGTTTCAGACCCCTGTTTGTAAGGGGTGTTCCAATACGGGCTTTTACATGCTTTGTTTGGGCATGTTTTTGGTAGCTTTTCCGTGCGTGGTAAGAACTCATACCCGCATCTCAAACATTTTTGTTTGAGGAGAGATAAAGCGACCTGCCTTATCTCCTCTGGGTGCTGATGTGCATAGCAGTAAGGGCAGCCATCATAGCTATGCATAGGGGTATTAGTTACAAGCTGATGCCAGTTATTTGGGTGTGTGCCTCTACTATCGGGAAAATCTGTATATTCAGCCTCTCCCTTTGAGAGTAGACGAAGTATACCATTATCCGCAATTATAACTTGATATGTGCCAAAAAATATGTTGGTTTTTATCACTCTTCTTCCCCCTGGTCTGCTTGGCATATAGAGCAAGCCAGCATTTCTCGAAGCGTTGCATGATCTCTTCTGCTGTGGTGCTTTTTCTTGGCTGGGGGTGGTGTTGCCACTGGCAGACGGTTGGGCTTTGGTTCGGGCATCTGCACAAATCTTGTGCATGAGCACGTTCCAGCCATGCAAGTACCCATATTGCTTGCATGTTTGCTTACATCGTGTCCGCAGGTGGCGCAGTTTCCTGTATTGTAGTTTGGGGTAGGGTAATTACCCCACTTGTCTGGCAGTACCATTTATACCACCGCCAGAGACTTTGCGCCTGTTACCTGCCCCTTTTCGTTGCGGATTGTTTCGCCAATAGCGAGCACATCGGAACGATTGGCTGCCTGGGCTACAAGCAGGCTGACCACAAATATTACAGGATCGGAAAAGTGATCATTGTTGTATTTATGCCCCTCTTGATCAGGGGGCGCACCACAGACACATATCGGGTCTGGGAGATTTTGGACGTTTCCAAATGTCTTTTTTATGATGGGTATTTTTGTCCCATCGACTGAGATTGTGCGTACAATCTCGATTTTTTCCTCAACCCTGGCAATCTGCCCGCTTGGCGGGAAGATTTTGCCGTTTATTATTATTTCGTGTGGTGTTAGATTTATTACTTTTACCATATTTTACCACTCCTGAAATGCGCCCGAAGCTACAAATGCTTCAAGCTCGCCGACTGAATCGAGGTACTTCTGTTTCCCTGATTCTTTCCAATCTGCATTGGCAATTACATACTTGCCAATTTGCCTTTTGGACTTACTGATCATAGTACCATATTCGTCTTGGATAATGTATCCTGCCTCGATTGCGGCAGGAACATTCAAGACCCACGAGGGTTTATCCTCGCAGGTCTCAAAAAATTCTCTCTCTTGAGCTATTAATTTTTGGTGTAATAGCTCGGTGAACAATTCTTTACCCAGAAAGGCTATTTCTGCCTTGGTGGGTATTGTGTTTTTTATAGTTAGTTGTATTTTTATTGTTGTCATATTTACCTCAATATACTATATGTACTTGGGTATATATATACTTATGGGTATAGTGTTAGGCATAGCGAATATTAGTATTACATGCCCGAAAAGTAATTATAAAATTAACAAGAATAAAAAGAAAGAATCAAGGGGTCTCACTCGATACGCTAACCCATGCCTCGCTCTTCAGAGCGGGGACGTTGACTTTCGGGCGATACTCGTTTTTACGCATGTAGTTTAACTCCATCAAATTTACGAGTGTAGTCAGCAAAATCACACGACCAGAACACCCATTTACGGTTCGCCCATCGTCTGAGAGCATTTACTTTTTTACTGGGTTTATTATTTATATTGAACATAACAAAAGGATTGGTGTTTAGCTCTTTTAAAATTCTGCATCTATTAACTGCATCATCATATTGGTCTATTGAATCAAGATAAACATAAAATTGTACCAAACGCCTGATATCTATTCCATGATTTTTTAACATCTCGCATTTTGATCTAATGATTGGTTCAAGTTTAGAATCATCAAAGGCAAAATGATATCCTTTGAGGGTATCCAGTTCGTTTAATTTGGTTGCTATTTTATCATCTAACAATCTTATATCAAGCCCCTGGGTAAACCAGACTTTCAGCGATCTATCAATACAAAAATCGCACACTTCTATAAATCTGGATTTATCAAGCAGAATATTATTATCTAAGAACACGATTTTATCAAATCTTTCGTCATAAAATCTCTCTGGGTTATGCCAATGTGTGAATCTACCCTCTTTTTGAGGAACTATGCAGAACCCACATGATCTATTACAACCCCTCGTAGTATATCCAAGACTGTAATCAATCTCAGGATATAGATCATAGTCGGGTTTTAGAGATTCTATCTCATCTGGTAAACGCGAATTAAGATTGTATCCTGATCCACCGATAACAATTTCAGAACTCGGATAAAAGAACTTTAAACCGTTTGCGAGCAACTTGTTTTTTGAGAAAACAATCGAAGCATAAACAATATCAGGTACATCAGTATTATTGAAACTAACATCATCCCCCAATGCTTTGTGGTGGGCTGAGATTTTCATCAAAGCCAGATTAGGCATCTTTGAGTCAATGTCTATTAACAATATTTTCTTGTTCATTTATGCGTCCTCTCGATATGTTCACCCATGCCTCGGATTTCAATCCGAGGACGTTGACTTCGTAATGCTGGCATCATGCGTCCATGAAACGATTATGTGGGTCTTGCCCCCATAATATAGGGCGTTCATAAATCTTATTAAGGATTTGTTCAACTCTTCTTCTATCATGGAAAATTCCACACTTTTCAAGATTAGTCTCCCCTTCATTGCCACATATTGCTCTATACTGCTCAATTATATGAAAATCTGATGATTTAAGCATAAATCCTTCGGGAATTTGTTGTATTCTCGTATTTTCATCTTCTTGCATTCAGTCCACCTGCATCTTTCCATTTTCTGAATCCACAAGTCAAAATTAGAAGCATCATTGAATGTACAATAGCATCGTCATATTTTTCAAAGTAGCTACCCCCAACACAATAACAAAAGTTTGTAGTGTGTTTATAACTGCCGTCTGATAATCTTTTGGCTTTTGTTATGTCATCCGTATACGTTTTTACGTCATCGTCATCCACGTTATCCATCTCGTAAAATGTCCCTGAACTACTTCGTATTCTTTCCTTTGCAAGACGCCTGAACAAAGGATGATCACAGACATCTATAGTAACGGTCAATTTCACACCAGCCTGAATCCGCCTTTCGCCTTAAAAATCTCCCTGCTTCTTTCTAGCATCATCAATGTATGTTCGATCTGCATAACATCAAGCCCTGAAACAAAGGCAATGTCATTGGTGCTTGCAGACAGTTCTTTCTTGCAGATCTCCTTGATGGCATTCTTTATCATAGTGATCTTCTCAACCTGGCTCTTTGTCCGCCCGGAACTATAGATTCCGTAATCCTGATCATCGCTTAGTGTTGAAAGGCTTGCTTTCATGATTCCGATAGCATATTTGACATGCTCCTCAGTGACTTTTCGAGCCATTTCCCTTCTGGCGATAGCTTTCGAGAGTCTGTTTATGTTACTGACCTGCCTTGCGCTAATTATAGGGTAGTCTCCAGATATCCCTCTGATTGTGAGATAATAGTCTTTGATTAGTTTCTGTGCACTCGGTTCAAATTCAGGAACTGATTTTGTCCGGGCATAAATCACATACTTCCTGAACATATCAGGAGATATCGTCCGCGGAATAGCTTTTCGGCTTTGCGTCGGATCATTATGCATCTTATTTATATTGTCTGCAACTATACTGTCTTTCTCTTTATTTGGGACATCCTTAATTACAAAAATAACATCAAACCGCTGGTAAATGTAGCTTGGGATCGTACTTTCAAGTTGTGTCATGATCTCCCCAGTTTTCAGATACCCGCCCTTTACCGGATTTGCAGCACCCAATACCGCAGTCCTGGTATTGAACTTCAAATCATTCTGTCCTGCTTTGCTCACATGCTGGATCTGTTCATTCAAAACAGATACCAGACAGTTGAGATCCTGCGGATCATGGACTTTATCTATTTCATCCAGTGCAACCACACCCTGATCTCCCTGGCTGAAAAATCCAGACTTGACATGCCATGCTCCGTTCTCCATCACAGCCACGGTACTCAACCCGCCGCGGGTCATATTCGTGACCTGCCCGAACTTCCCTTTTGGGGCAAGGTAAACAATATCTTTGATGATCTGGGATTTCGCAACACCAGGATCACCAAAAAGCAGAACATGAATACTGCTCCGTTCCATCACCAAATCCGGGTCCGATCCCCAGTTCCAGTCAGAAAACAATGAAAGACTGCATGCATCTTTGATCTCTGTCGCCCCTTCAATGTTCGGGGCGATGGACTCTAATAACATTTTCCTGAGTTCATGCGGCTGTTTTGCCCAGTCTTCGAATTTCTTTATTTCGTCCGCTGTTGGCGGCTCTGTATTGCTATCATCTGAAAATTTGATACTCGATGCATCAATAACCCATTCAAACAAATTCGTCTTTCCTGTTTTTGTAGCAAGCTGTGCTTTTCGCACAATTCCGCATATCCTCACTACTTTTGCATCCCTCTCCCAGGGAGGACGGCACAATGTTCCATATGCGGATACTGAAACCACTACCTGCCCACCGCTAAGAGATTCAATTAGCATCTCCTGGTAATCAACCTGTTCACTTTCAGGATGATCAAGAAGTTTGAATGGTCCTTTTCTTCCACATACACTATTATCGCATTCGAACGGTTCTGTATATTTCCGATCTTCTTGTTGAATATATGTGATGTGATCGCACCTCTGGCACCGGAACGCCCCAAGCGTGATCTTCATTCTCGGAATCATAGTATCTACGATCCTCCCCTCTACTTCGACAAATTTCCCGATATGTTTTGTTCGCACCTCCTCAACCTTCAACGTATCCCCGAAATTGAATATACTCACAATAGGTCTGAACTCCTCAGTGGTCGGAACGTCAATATCATGTAGTGCTTTGTTCAGTTTTTGAACATACTCATCTGGATCATTCCCGGCAAGCCCTTCTGCTATATGTTTTAAACCTTTCACCAAATCGTTATAATTTATCTCAAGTATCTCTGTCTGGTTCATCACACAGTCACAAAAAGCATTCCAGTAATATATCTTGATGAACTCACCAACATCTGTTCGAAATGTTTCATTGCCCCGTTTTTCAGTTTGTATTGACGCGTAACGTGCTTCCCCTGTAGTTGAAAATTTGAATTTAACTGGGGTATCACTTATTTTTTCCAGGAAACTTGTTCTGGAAATAAATGGGGTTAACCTTCCGTTCGCTTCTCCTTTGTCTATTTTTAGTGCCTCACTGAGTATATCAAGAATATCAGATCTAAGCCACTGCTTTTTCCCGCTGTCTCCGAGCAGGGAAATAATAATATCTGAGGAGTTCAAGAGTGGTTCTCCGATAGTTCAAACTTTACGGCATCAGCCAGAGCCTGTGATACGCAGATCGGAATTTTCGCCCGTTTATATGATCGCAATTTTCCAGTTACTTTCTCTGTTTGTAGCCTGCTATTCTGCATCGGAATAAGAAAGTCCGGATAACTGCCCCAAAATGCTCTCACCATTGTGGGTGCAAGCCGGGCAATTACAACAGGTTCTCCTATATATCTAGCCAGGAACGGATTGTTTTCCAGGAGCCAGAATATAGGTTTTGCATCGATAATAAATTTCAAATAATGACGAACCAGTTCCAATGAGGCGTCAATATCAGGCTTCACTTTCCAGGTATATTTACCTATCCCGCGAGCGAGCTTTGTAAAATCTCTGCACGGAGGACTTCCAACAATTATATCATATCCTGTATAGTTTTTTCCGTTCAACATTCTGATATCCTCCAGTATCAGGTCGAA
This sequence comes from Clostridia bacterium, assembly GCA_028698525.1. NCBI lineage: Bacteria > Bacillati > Bacillota > Clostridia > Clostridia bacterium. The sequence goes on along the minus strand of JAQVDB010000030.1, from coordinate 8,357 downwards.
CGGATAGCCTACATTTACGATGTCAATACCCCTAACCTCAAATCCAGCTTTGCTAAATCCTTCAGACCAGCCGCCCATGCCACAGAAAACATCAAGTGCTTTCATATTCTATCCTCACCCATAACAGTTGCCATCATTTCTGCGGGAACAGGACAATTATCATTATGTTCGCAACTTTCACAATCTCCATCATTCCAGCACTTTGAATGCTCTTTATCCCAATCTACAGATCTTTTCCTTGCAATCGAGATATCAGCTTCCCGCCGCGCCAAAATTCTGTCCACTCCAGAAGATTCTGCCGCTTTCGGGACCCGGACAGAAAGATCTTTGTTAAGACTTTTGTATAACGGATGTAAGTCCTCACTCCCCGCTTCAACCTCGAGCTGCTGCGCTGCTACAAGTTGCTCAGGAGTCAGGGCACCGGAGTGTACCAACCATTCTCCCAGGGATTGTGTGAATTCAACCACCAATTGCCTACTCTGTCCTTTGAACTGTGGATGACGCAGCGCCAGGCAAAGGGCACCATGAACTGCCATGGCTGTCAATGAATTCGTTGTAACCGGAATAATCAGCGGCTTCAGCCAGTAATCAGAACGTCCGCTCATAAATCCTCCTCAGAATCCTCTTCTCCTGGAAATTCAGGATCGTCAAAATCCTCTGGATCCGCATTTGCTGTCTTATCATCACATCTTGTTTCCTTTCTGTCCATGCCGGTATGTCCTGCAGAAAGTGGGACCCGGACAGAAAGATTCTTGTTAGGATTTTTGTATAGCGGATGCAGGTAATTCAGATTGTCATCTAGTTCGAACACAAGGCAATCTTTAAACAGTTTTTCATTATCCCTGTAATCTTTTTCATCGACTATAATATGTTCGTCAGTATGCAAACAATGTTCTGAAATCCATACCGGGAATCTATATCTGGGTTCAGGCTCAGGGGAATAGAATTTCTTATAATCCGGCTCTTCTGCACTCCCTGTGGACTTCATTCCGCCGCCAGGCAGCATTTGATACCATCGGGTGGACTCATATTCCGTCCCATTCTTGATACTTCTTGATGTCTTTTGTCTGAATCTTTTTCTTATTTCTGCGCAGGCTCGCTCCCAGGTCATATGCTCAATACCATATTCAGAATCCATCAACTGAATAACTCGCAGTCCATCTATGACGATTATTTTATGGGCGTCACTTCTGTCCTGGCGCTGATCACAGCTGCTATTACCTGGCTGGACAGAATTTTTACAGCGTGAATTGCAGTTAGGGTTTCTACATCCCTTACAGCACGGCACACCACAAGATTCCCCCCATAAATGAGAACAGATGCCATTCTCATCTTGGTCAAGATTGCATATCGCCTTATCGAGATTAGCCATTCTTTCTTCTGTGGCACGGCAAGTCATATCTTGCTTTTTCTTAGCCATACTACGCACCCCCGACGGCGAGCCGTGCCTCTTCATCTAGTGCCTCCTGCTCATCTCGGCAGGACTTGCAAAGTGTATCTGGATGTGTTTTGCTCAACAAAATCCCGCATTTAGTGCATTTATACCTGAGATATATTTTCAATTTAATCCACCCCCCCATGTACGTCAAGATGATGATCCGGCTCTATTCTGTCCTCCAACGTCTCCGGAACTAGCTCACGCAGCGGGACAGAATACGCGGATAATCGCATATTTCCAGTATAGTTGAACCCGATACAGAGTTTATCCATACCGAACCACACATTGATATCATGCCTCGCGCAAAATACCATCAGGCAGTTCAGTTCTTCATATTTCAGAAGAAGAACTTTGTATTTATCAATTCTCTCATACTTCAAGGTGGCATCCTGGTCTACAGTGACACAACAATCCAGCCGCAACATTTTCTCCATCCCCGTATCTCTCAAAAAATCAGCAAACATACCTCTTACTGTTTCTGTTTCCATTTCATTCACCTACCCCACCATGCCAAGCCTCTTTAGCTTCTTCTGTAGCATACACCTTCTGCGGGACCGGGATATCATTTCGGTCTAATTCATCCCCTAAATCTATAGCAAAAACAGGAAGGTCAGGGTCCCAGGGTACTTTAGGATATTTCGTTTTTATTGTTTCCTCAGTGCCAGGATATATTTTTCTGACATCCTTAATTAGAAACTCCCTAATCTCTCCTGTCTCTGTATTTTCCAATACAATACTTTCAAACTGCCTGAACTCCACTGTCTTGATATCAAGCATTGCAAAATAATCAGGATGGCATTTTGCAGATAATTTCATACCTCTACCTCCGGCAATATCGGAATCCAGGTATTTTTGATGATATCATATGAATTGAGCATCACATACAGCTTCTCGATCTCATTTCCTTTGTATCCTGCTTTGAGCAGTTTGACCCTCTCGCCTGGCGTTTTCAGGTACATTAGAATACACCTCCGCCCCACTCATCATAGTTGCCTGTATCTGGGTCAGGTCGTGTGCTGAAGGCTCCTTTGAGCATAGGTTTGAATATCCTATCAGGATCTTCTTTTCCGTCCTTACCAGCAGCCGTGATCTCTGGCGCCTTGTGGACAGAATTCTTTTGGCTCATGAAATCACACTCCTAAAAGTTATCAGCGGTTGGAATCCCCTCACACACCCGCCGCAGCGGGAGCAGGCATGGCAGTTTGAGTATTTCTCCCCTGTGATAGGATTATAATCTATTGCCGGACCGTCAGGAGGGCACTGGACTTCCAGGATCATGTTGCCACCGCCATCGGTTGGTCAGTACAATCAATTATTTCAACGGGAAACAATTCCTGTTGTTTTTCAAAGATAATGTCTGAATTGAGCCGATTGTATAGTCCAGGAATTGATATCCCTCTTATTACAAATCCTGTCCCGGTTTTATTTTTTGAAAGGATTCTGCCTGTTTGTGGACATTCATGTAATCTTCCTTTTGAATCCTTGTAGATGATGTTGAAATGTACTTTTTTGCCTCTAATTTCCTGAATCATACCGCCACCCCCTGGACTGCAAGGGCATCCTGTTTTGGCAATACCTCAACAGCGTAATAGCAAATTCCCTCATAGAACGTGAACCATTTTCTGTATGGGGTTTTCACAGGGAATGCAACCCCGTCATAGACATTTTCACCAACCTCCAGACAAAAAAGCGGACGTCCGAATACTACTCCCCACCTACAGAATCTCTTGAGTTCTGAAAGTTCCATCCGCACACGATTCTGGTGGATCGGCATTTCCTCGATGTTGTATTGGTTTTTCCAAATCGCTTTTATTCTCTCAACGATACTTTTACCAGCATTGGCTGGTTGACTATGTTGGCTATTTTCACTCATATGTTTGTTCCTGAACTGTTCTCATTCATCCCTCTCTCGCGGGAAAAATGGCATGTGTTAATTTATTGTATCAGTATATATATGTTATGTATAAAATTAATTAGTGTATATACGAACAATTGTAAATATGTTTTGGGAATAGTTATTTATGGCTCTAAGTACTATTATTCTGCGGGGCTATCCCAAGCGCTCTCGACGCTAATGCCGTTAGGTTCATTCAGTTTGTTCCTGAACGCCTGGCGGCGTGGGACCCCGCACCGGTAATTATCGGGATGCGTGAAAACGTGCTCAAATCCCGATCGGAGCATCGGAAGCTCCCCTTCACCGGTGCGGGCTTCCTTATTTTTTGAGGGGAAATACAATATAGTGGAAGCCCGCACCGAAAAATGATGGGTCGAAAACGTAAAAATATATATTATGATTCCAGATTGGTGCCCTTTGGAAAGTGCAGAATAAAAAACAATTCTGTCCAGCTAACTTTTGCGGATCTGCCGATATCCCCAACTAATCTTGGACAGAATTACAAAAAAAGGGATTATGAATGTTATGCCTATCATTGCCAAGCATGACATTTTATTACTCAAAGGCTCGATGCCACCTTTGAAACCTGCATACCATTATATCCGCATACCACAGAGCGCGGAATCATCAGGGGTACACCCTTTAGCTCAAGGCTTTTTTTATCAAATGGGTATCGTAATGCCCTTAAGAGAGATCCTTGTTTTAGTGGATTTTCACCCTCTTTCACAGGGCAACCCCTTAGGGGTTTTCTAATGCCGCACAATCCGATTATTGCCTAAGGCTTTTCATCATATTGTGTAACAGTTGAAATACTGTTTAGTTTATTTCAATTTCTGCAATACATCATTTGTTTTTCTGGATATATACTTTTTCATCGAGGGTTCTGTCCCGCAGCCAGCTCCCCGGGAGATCAAGGACATGGACAGAAAATAAAATCCTTCAGTTCAGCTTGTGATCACAGCTGCTCTTGCCAGGAAGGACATAATCACTTAAAAAATCAGATTTTTATAACGGCTTAATATATTAATAAAAATTACATTCTAATAACGCTCCGTTTTGATTTTTGAATAAATTTCTTAAGAAAGTGACCCTTAAAAACTGTATATAATTTTGCTTATACGCAGTTCATGTTTACTGATAGCGATTCTAAAAATACCCTTTTAAATGCGATATGGGACGTTATTTCAAGAAAATAGTATCAATACATCTCAGAAAAACCATCGGATCCGATTTGATGAGATAATCTTCACACCTTCCAGGAGGGTGCAGGGATTAATCCCACCGAATACATACACGCATCCCGTGATTGTTCCTGTGGGTTTTTTTATGAGATTTACATTAAAGGTTTTATTGCTATCTATATTAACATTTGATGCATTCGTATAATATGTCGGAAAAAATCCGATCGAAATATTATGATATCCTGATGTCAAGTTCAAAGAATAGAAACCACTAGAATTCGTTTTCGTATAATTTTCTTGAGAAGCCACATCACATGAATAGTTAATATAATATTTACAATCAAATGGATAATAATCATTTTTAGGATATATATTATTATCAGTTCCTTCCCATTCATTGATTATGTACACATTTTCTAAAGCAGATCCTGTTTCGTTCGTAACATTACCTGTAAGAAAATAAGCGGAAGCGGTGATAGAAAAAAACATATAAATAATCAGTGCGGATAGGATTCCACTTATTTTTTTCATCTCCCTTCACCGGACCTTAAATTTAAACATAGAAGATGCTTTTGACACATTCTGATATGTAGTATAATTTAATAAAAGAATATCCTTATTGTTAAACGAATAATTCAGAGAATCAATATAATTCGTAGATGAGGTCAACGATTCAGATACTATTATTTGCGTGGTTCCTGTATCATAATTTGTGTATTTTTCAAGAGAAAAATTTAATATAAAGCCAGTGCTGTTTTCTGTTTTTGTAATTACCGTGCTGATATTCGTCAGATTGAGATCTTGAGGAATTAAAATAATATCCGAATATATCTGGGATGCATTTGTGTAATCTGCCTGAAATGATTTGATCGATGTTTTTGTCAATTCAGTCTCAATGTTTTTAGAGTTTACAAGCAATGTGCCGTTAACATTTACAATCCCAGTCAGATTCACATTACCATTGCTTCCTGCATTGATATTTATCAGGTTGTCAAAAATATCAATACCTGTGGTTCCCTGGAGTAATTTAATCCCTGAAGTAGTGAAGTTAATTGACGCATTTTCGGCATAAAGATATAATTGGTGTAGCAATAGATCAATACCTGTGGTCGTGGTTACATTTGATTGGATATAATCCATCCTTATATTATCAAAACGTGGATCGATGCTGATCGTTCTTGTAGCCCCGCCAGTCACTATAATTGGGTATGTCCCTGTGTAGTTATTATTTTGCTGTTGTAGTTGCAAAATGCTCTGATTGAACTGGGTATCGTTGTTCTGCAAATTGGGAATGTCAATATCATAAAGCTGGCTATAAAAGGATATCCAGCCATTTATATTGCCCAAAACTATTGTTTGCCAGGTTTTGTCCCCGCGATACCATTTATTATCTTGTAGAGCAAGAGGTATTACCGGTTCTTTCGTGAGAACTGAACTGTTAGGGTATTCGATTCTAGTGTCAAAAATTGTGATATTGTTATCAGTGGTTGAGTTTGTGAGGGGGAGAGAAGTAAAAACATTATACAGTGTGCCGTTAATACCGTTAGTTCCGTTTGTCCCCTGAATTCCTTGTATCCCCTGTGCCCCCTGGGATCCGCTTCCGACCGCTCCCCGAATAAAATCGATAACAATCTGTTTGTTGGTATCGTTTTGATATACTATGATATTTGGGCTGATGCTTTTTATTGTGTATGCAGATGTTGAGCCAGTTATAGAGGTTACTGTTTGAGATTCAAATATTTTTTTAATATCTGATGGCAGTGATTTTAACCCTTTATCAAAGTCGCTGATTGCTGAATTAGCATTAGTTGGAAAAATAATTATTATTATGAATACTAAGATAATTGCTGCAAAAATATAAGTTTCTGTCCCCGGTTTCATTGGATCCATCCAAGACCATATGAAGTTATTATTACGATCAATAAACCCCAATACATACTGCTTTTGCTGACTTTTTTATATATTGCTCCAAGGACTGACATGATCACCCCCACGAAAAACCCAATAATTAATATGTTTTTACCTGCTGAATCCTGTGCCATTGTTTGCAGGTTCAAGGTCGGGGTTGTGACGCTTAGATTTGTTCCGTCTGTGGGTGTTGGGGCTGTTGTGCCTGATGGTGCTCCTCCACTACCTCCTGAATATCCTCCTGGCATCGCGGGAACAACTGATATGATCTGGTTCCAGGTTGTGCTGTTAGTTCTCCCGCCGTAGTCTGTGGCATAGAAATTGGTAATAATCCAGGAATCTGCCACGCCAGAACTGAAAGAATATGACCACGTAGTTGTATTAGCAGCTTTTGTCATGGCATATTCAAATTCAATCCCAGATAATGTCAATCCTACGGATGCATTGATGTTGTCGCCATCCATATCAGTAATATTGGCGCTGATTATGCTGCTTCCGGTATATTGATATATCTGGGATTCTGATATGGAAAAATTATTAAAAATCGGAACATTGTTTGGAAGTTTAGTATTCATTGATGCTGGAATTTGACTCAAATTCCCCATACCTGAACTGTTATAGGCATATACAGAAATATTCCTCCATCCATGAGGAGCCACTGTACCATTGTTAAATGTGTTTGTACTGCCATTGATCCAACTTCCATTAACTGAAACATTATAACTATCAGTTATATAATCAAAAGAAACAGTTAGATTTTTCGCATACACACCGTTTCCTCCCCCTTGAGCAATCCAAACTTCTATTGTATCTCCAGGGACAAAAATATATGAAGAATTATACTCTTCAACAACTGGTATCCAATTCGTAGAACTATCCCCATGAACGGGACCTATAACTACACCGTTTTTACGCGTTTGCGCGGTCGCGTAAAAAATAGCTGCCTTAAACTCATAGTTCACTCTTATATTAGCTACAGATTCATTTAATACTACTGATAATGCTTTCATGGGACCTAATGAAGTCGATACCTCACTATAATTAGCATATTTTACCATATCAGATATGCTGACATTGATATCTCGTTCCCAAGTATAATTTACCCAGAAATTTCCAGAAACATTAGAAAGATTTGATGGAGCATATGGTATAATTGCAGATGCTTCTGAGGAAAATAAAATCAAGAACATGTATAACATGTATATTAACTTATATATACCAATTCTCATCATACCGTCTCCATGAAATTTTATCGCTGAACATAAATTTCGGCTCTAATACAAGCCCTTCCTCTGCTTCTAGCAGCGGATTTGTTGGTTTTATAACTTTAATCCCTTCAACAAATATTTCTTCCCAGTAATCCCGTATCCTTGATCCATCTGGTAAGACAGCATATCCAGCCACTACAACTGCTTTCCTCCCCTTCGCGATATCAACAGAAGCTTCTACAATTGCTAAATCCTCACAGTCCCCAAATCCTGTAAATAAAGTATATGCGGCATTCTGCCATACATCTTTATCTGGATTGTCTGGATACATCTCGATATCGGTTTTGTAGATTGTCTGAATTGATGCGCCTGTTATCGCATAATATTGTACCCACGGATCGTTTGGGGTTATGTAGCTGCTTGGGTCTTTTGCGTGCCAGATGTCATGAGATTTATCAATGTCATATGGTCTGAGTTTCGGTGTAAATCCTATCTGTTCAACTACGGTACGCTCTGGGGTAGATACTTGGGTATATACTGGTTGAGAGGTGAGGGTGGGTATGTGTTGAATTATAGTTGTTGATGTTGACTGTGTCTGTGTGGGTGCTGCCACTCCGATACATCCCCCTGAAAACTCTATCAGGATTAAAATAAAGAGGATTTCAGCTATTTTGTTTGAGGTCATTTTGTTGATCTACAACCAATCTTAGCATCATATATAGCTGCCA